>NZ_JAKUWE010000007.1:0-100852 GCF_026782235.1 Streptococcus oralis
AAGTAATTGGAAAGGAAATAGTCCAGAACGATTGTTCTGGACTATTTTTTATCTTGAGAAATAAGTGCCGCTTTTTAAACGTTATTAAGAATCAATTTACATAAGATTAGTTGATAGTAGCATAATATTTTCAATAAATAATAAAGCATGTCCTTGAATTTTTTAGTATTCTAGCCTATAAAGCATAGGCTATTGATGGGGCTTTGTCATCTGAAATGAAATAATAGATCGTTAAGGGATAACAATTGATTTGAGAAGCGTTTGTCCTGCTAAGTGATGAAAGTGAATTCTGTGAATGGAGATGGCTCGAGTAAGTTTTAGAAGAAACTATTTAGGTAGGAGTCTAGAAAAATATGGGCTTCCAGTACTGTGAATTTATAAAAAGTTCAATTAAATTTAGGGATCCTTTATGGATTTTTTCACACAAGGTTAATCGTGAAAAAAAGAGAAGACCAAATGGTCTTCTCAATGGGGGAACTGAAATAATGGGAAAGAATCAATCAAAGAGGGTTATTAGTCTTTGAAATTCTTTTGAAAGATGAGGAGAGACAAGATAGAAGTAATGGCTGCCAAGTAGAGGAAGGCAGTTGCTTCTTGTTCCCCAGTTGCTGGAAGTTGTCTTTCCTTGTCTTCTTTGACTGTAGTTGTAACAGGAGTTTTTTCATCTTTTGCTGGTGAATTGTCTGTTACGACTGGAGCAGTTTTTTCAGTCTCTCTTGGGACAACATACTCAGGAAGAGTCACAACTGGTGGCGCTTCTGTTCCAACTGAGCTCTGTTTGCTACCTACCTCAATCACTCGATCTTGAGCTGGAGTTGCTTCTGTTTGGAGAACTTTGCGATTGTCACCGTCCACTTCAACATACTCGACTAAGAGACCGTCTTTCCCTTCTGATAGAACGTGCTCTTTTCCTTTGTCTAATTGTGGGTTTTCGCGACGAATAGTCTTGAATGGTACGACCTTATTGAAGATTTCCAAGCTTGGAAGTGTAAAGACAAGGTCTTTAACCCCTTCCTCAGGACTTGAAGAAGTAATTGGTTTCTCAGGTTGAACTGGAGTTTCCGGTTGCGCTGGAGTTTCCGGTTGAGCTGGAGTTTCTGGTTGAGCTGGAGTTTCCGGTTGAGCAGGTTTTTCCGGTTGAACTGGAGTTTCCGGTTGAGTCGGTTTTTCAGGCTGAGTTGGTTTTTCCGGTTGAACTGGAGTTTCCGGTTGAGTCGGTTTTTCGGGTTCAGCCGGCATCTCAGGTTGAGCTGGCTTTTCAGGCTCAGTAGGTTTTTCCGGTTGAACTGGAGTTTCCGGTTGAGCCGGTTTTTCAGGCTGAGCAGGCTTTTCAGGATTAGTAGGTTGTTCAGGTTGAGCAGGTTTTTCCGATTGAGCAGGTTTTTCGGGCTCAGCAGGCTTATCCGGTTGAGTCGGATTCTCAGGTTGCGCTGGAGTTTCAGGTTGAGCAGGTTTCTCAGGCTGAGCTGCTTCGAGCTTGCTGATTTGTTCGAGAGCAGTTTCTAGCGCTTGATTGACTGCTTCCTGAGTTTTAGCTTCTTGGATTGCAGCAATGGCTTGGTCAGCAATTGTTAGCAATTGCTTCTTAGCTTCCTTGTTGGATCCAAGCTCAGCGACTTTTTTCTCGATAGCTTTTGTCAAGCTGTCCATAGCCTTATCGTACTCAATTTCCGGTTGTTTTGGTTCGGCTGGTTGCTCAGGCTGGTCAGGTTTCTCAGGTTCTTCTGGCTGTTCCGGTTGCTCTGGACTAGGTTCCTCTTGGCCTCTTTGATAGTTCTCGTCCTTGGATAGGATATCTTGTAGGGCACTGACTGTCAACATGACTTCTTGAACATCCACTGCATCAGCACTGAGTTGATTTCTCAATTTTTCTAGATTTGCTTGGAAAGCTTGGCGTGCAGTAGCCGTATTTTTCAAGCCTGCTGGATCAAAGTTGGACAGATCATCTTTCCATTTTGAGATAGACTGGATGATATCTGCCTTGCTGTAGAGTTCACTACCTTCGCCACGAGTGATGAATTGGTCTACCTGAATACCGATATTTTGAGACAAATCATTTCGATTAGGATCTAGTTGAAGGGTGACTGCGTGCAAGTTTTCGTCCAGACCTTTTAAGCTAACCAGAGTTTGATTGCCTTGGCGTTGGGCTGCACGACCGCTAAAGTATTTCTTACCATCAATAGTTGAAGCATTTCCCATTCCATCTTGGTAAGGAACTTCTTTGCCGTCTAGGAAGACTTTGTAGATACCATGATTTGGATCAACATAGCCCTTTATATCCAGTCCAGTACCGTAGAAGTAGGCTGTGACAGTTGTCTTTTTCTTTTGCTCGTCAGTTAAGCGACCAAAGGAAGCCCAAGACTCCGTTTTTTGGTACTTGTCTGCCGAATTGGTTTCATGGTGCCATCCAGGACTGTAATCCAACTGACTAGCTTGATCATCATAGTTTGTTTGGTCCTTGATTAGCAATTCAGCTTTCATCACTTGAATGGTTGCATCTGTAGCAAAACCGAGCAGGGCACCATCAGTGACAGAAGTGAGCTTGGCTTTGAAGTCAAAGACAGAGTCGGCTTGTTCTGTAAAGTCAATCGTTGGGATGGTCACAGTCTTTTCTGTTTCTCCATCTTTAAAGGTCACATCTTGAGTTGTATCTTGGTAAACTTTACCGTGAACTCCAGTTCCAGGTTCTGTGATGAAGCGCACAGTAGCAGTCCCCTTGCTTCCACCAACACGCTTAATCTTAACAGTGACTGGTTTTCCTTTTTCGACTTCGTAGTTGGTAGACTCGAGTTCAAACATCCCCTTACTATCATTGTTTAGGGTGTAGATTCCTTCTGTAGCAATTGGTTCGCCTGTTTTATTTACAAGAGTAATAGTGTGTTGGCCTGGTGCTAAATCGCCTGTCTCAAAGACTTTTTGGCTGCGTTTACGGCTAGCATTCTTAGTTTGGACATCGGCAACCTTTTGACCATCAACGTAGACGGACATTTCTCCATGACCAGGATCGACTGTAGAGACGACATAGGCCTTGGTTCCTGTGAAGGTATAGCTTGCTTTGGCATCTTTTTGATTGGTCCACATAGAAGTACCACGAACCCCTTCAGATTCATTGTACCAAGTTGTTCCAGCTGTATCTGCCGTTGTGTTTGAGTGGTATTCCAGTCCAAGAGGGTAGCCATCTGTTTTTTCAATGCTGCTTGGTGTCTTGTAGACTGAGAAGTTGGTTAAGATTGGGGTTGCTTGAGCACCGGTGATGGTTACACGGATTTTTTGTGCTTCTACAGGCTTGCCTTGAACCAAGCGACGGTAACCAACGGTCGAACCTTCGCCGTATGTCACCCAGCGACCGTTGATTTCAACTTCAATCTTGAAACCAGAGATACGTTGACCTTTGGCGATGTCTTCTTTGAGTTCAACGACGTCAAAGCGTTTCTTTTGGCCCAAATCTACTGTAAAGCTACCAGTTGTGGCATCATTTGAGAGCGCCCAGCTGGTGTCATCTTTACCGTCTGTGAGGTGGCTTTCCTTGTAGAGGTGGTTTTGACGAGTCGAACTTGCTGTTACGGTGGCACCTTTGGCAAAGTCAGTGGAATACATTTGGTCTAGGGTTGCTTTGAATTCCTTCAAGCGAGCCACATCCGCATCTGCGAATTTTCCTTCTTTATTTGGTGGAATATTGAGAAGGAGTGGGGTTCCACGACCAACGGACTTGAAGTAGATGTCCATCAACTCTTTGAGTGATTTCGGCTGTTGATTGTCATGATAGAACCAGCCCGAACGGATCGAAACATCAGCTTCCCCTACAGAATACATATCACCATCTGGGTCACCATGGTTGAGGTATTCGTTTTTCACATCGTCTGTGATGTTGGCTCTTTTAACTTTATGCCATACAGGGTCACCTGCGATACCCCGTTCATTTCCGATCCAGCGAACGCTTGTCGGTTGAGCAGAGAAGATAGCAATATCTCCTTCAGCTTCTTTGATGTATTTGAACCATTCATCGAAGGTATAGGTTACTTTTTGGGCACCGCTACCACGTGCACCGTCCATCCAAACCTCGATAAATTTCCCTTTATTACCGTATTTTGGATTACCAAGGATTTCTTTCAGCTGGTTGAGATAGTATTGGTTGTATTCTTTTTCGGTTGCGACATGGTATTTTGGATGGTTGGCATCCCATGGTGATAGGTAAACACCCATGTTCATGTCGTACTTGCTAGCAGATTTGGAAACTTCTTCGAGAAGGTCACCCTTTCCATCTTTCCATGGGCTAGCAGCTACGGTATGGTTGGTGTACTTAGAAGGGTAAGCAACGAATCCGTCGTGGTGTTTAACAACCATAATGGTTCGTTTGAAGCCAGTTTCCTTCAGAGTACGAATCCACTGGTCAGTATCCAAGTTGGTTGGATTGAAGTACCGGGGGTCTTCTTTCCCATTTCCCCATTCAGAATTGGTATAGGTGTTCATTCCGTAGTGGATGAAGGCTGCCAATTCTTCCTTGTGGTAATCAAGCTGAGCCTTGCTTGGAAGAGGTCCATGATTGCCAATTTCGGTTTCTTTATCTTCTGGATGAGCCACTGGTGGAGTCGGCGTGGCAGGATTAGTCGTATCAGCGACTGGCTCGTATTCAAAGACGATCTCATTAACACCTTTTTGCTGGATCCTTGCTTCCAGGCTAGCCTTGACTGGACGGTAGCCAGCAATGTCTTTTGCATGGAAGGTGTTGACAAAGGAAACGTCATACTCTTGGCCGTCATTGTTATCAACTGTCGCTTCCGCTAGTTCAGTAGTGGTTCCTTTTTGACGGTAGTAAACTTTGAAGGAGCCTTTGTTGACTTTATAGACCACCTTGATGACACGTGTACCGGCAGGCGCTTTGCTGACAACATTGTAATCTTCAGACCATGTATCTTTTAGCTGTTTATTGACTGCTACGCCATCAATGGATACAATTTCGTATTTGTCTTTATTCTTCTGATAGAAGTCCGTCTTCTCGATTTCTTTTTTGAAATTATAGTCAAATGGCGAATCAACAGCTGTCTGTTCGATAAAGGTGTCATTATCTTTGACAGGATTTCCTTCTTCGTCTTCGTGTTGGATAACCACACGACCGTATTCAACTCCCTTGGTCAAGGTAGCAATCCCATCTTGGTTGAAGGAATATTCGTTGCTTCCGATAACAGCTGTTTCGTTCCGAAGCATACGTCCTTCATCGGTAAAGTAGTAACGATTTCCGTTATCACCTTGGTACCAGCCTTTCACACCATACTTGGCAATCATGTCCTTCACCCATTTCAGTTGTTCAGGTGAAAGGACGAGTCCGCCACCAAAGCGATCCTTTTCAGCCACACCATTGTCAACGGTTCCGTGTTGGTGAACCCCCAGAACTTTTCCTTGGCTATCGACAATCCCGCCACCAGACAAACCAGATACAGAAGTGGTTTTATAGGTGATACCAGTCGTTCCCTTATCATCATAGGACTCAACAGATCGGATGGTCCCATCTGCCTTGTAAAGCTGACCAGCTAGGATAGGTTGTTTCAGTTCTTTGGAGCTCGAGTCAGTTGGATAGCCAATCGTACTGATGGCTTCTCCCGGCTGATGCGTCTTGTGCTCCGCTAAAGGCGCAAAGGTTGCTGCTTTGTTTGGACTAGCAATCGGAAGAGGAATAGGAGCTTCTACAAGAGCAAGGTCGTTCTTATAGCCTTTTCCAAACTCCTTCTTATTCCAGAAATGGATATCCTTTTCTCTGAATAAAACCGTAGTTCCAGAAGATGGCAGTGAATTTTTCTTTTCGCTGTTTGAACCAACGTTATAGTAGAACTGGGCAGATTTTCCACCACGAATGTGACCCTCGCCAGTTTCTTTATTGGCCTCTAGGAAGTTATGAGCAACGGTAAGGATCAGGTTAGGTGCTACGAAGATACCTGAGCCTGAAACGAGGTAGCGTTGTTCCCCTGCATTGTAAGTGCTGTAAACCATAGTAGCAGCAGTAGCAGGTTGCCCCTCGTAGTTGATGTGTTTGAGGTCTTGTCCACCGTTAATGATGGCACGGTTTCCGTTCTCAGCTTCTTTTGGAGCTTCTTCCTTGTCCTTTAGAATGCTCTTAGTTTCTACCTTTGGACTAGCTTTCTGGTCAACGATAGTAGTCGTATCGAGTTCTTTGACAGGTGTGTCTGGATAGGCACGGTCCTGAATGTCTTCAGGGAGCAAGTCAGCACTGTTGGTATCGGCAACAGGTGTTTCTTGTTTTTCAACTTCTACACGGCCTTCTTCTTTGACTGGTTCAGCCTTGGTCTCTTCTATATCTGCGACTTGTTTCATTTGCTGATCTAAATTGGATGTCGTGGCAGGAGACGTTTCGTCTGCACGCACGGTTCCAGAAGCAAAAAATGCCAGTCCGACGATAACAGAGACCACACCTACAGTCAACTTTCGAATGCTAAATGTTTGCCCTTTTTCAAAAAGGTATCGATTCATAATATACTCCTAGTTTTTAGAAAGGCAGTCAGCTACTGCCCAAGCCCAAGTCTGACTTGGTTACAACTTGATTTAATGAAAAAACTCTCTGATAATTTGTAAGCCACCTTACCTCCTGTTTATAAAGCGCTTTCATTTTAAGATAAAAAAATTTAAAAGGTCATTTCTCCCTTAAAATGACTGAAAACTTTTAATATAACAAATATACTAAATTAATGAAAGAATTGCAATAGCAAAAAGCAAAAAAATAAATATAAATTAAAGAAAATCAGTTACTTTTTAAAGAAAAAACGCATCCTTTCAGGGTTCAAACTAAATGAAAAGATACGTTTTAAAAAGAAATTAGAGTATTTTTTGGAGAGACTCTTGGATGGTTTGGGGGTCTGTTTTGGAAGAGAAGCGCTCAAGGACTTGCCCATCTCGGTCAATGAGAAACTTAGCAAAATTCCATTCGATTCCTTTTCCTAGCGGGCCAGACTTCTGGTCTTTTAGCCAAACATAAAGAGGATCTGCCTCCTTGCCGTTGACCTTGATCTTGGCAAAGCGAGGAAAAGTGGTCTGGTAGTGTAGGCTGCAGAAGCTATTGATTTGCTCTGCGCTGCCGGGTGCTTGTCCCATAAACTGATTGCAAGGGAAATCTAAGATTTCAAATCCCTGATCTTGATAGCGGTCATAGAGGTCTTGGAGTCCCTGGTACTGGGGCGTTAAACCACATCCAGTAGCAGTGTTGACAATCAAGAGAACCTTGCCACGATAGCTATTCAGGGGAGTTGCTTGGTTATTTTGGTTCAAAACGGAAAAATCATATATACTGGTCATTTTTCTATATTCTCCTTATGCATTCCTGATTCAGAGTGTTTCATCTCGTGTTCCGATAAAAAGGCATAGGTCATGGTTCCAAAGATGGCACCAATACCCAATCCCAACACTAGTAAAGGGAGCATTTTATCGAACTGGGAGAGATTGTCCCAAAAGGTATCGAGGGGAAGATGCTGAACAAAGAGTTTGTGAAAGGCTGATAAGACAAACAAGCCAATTGGAAGACTGATGAATACACCCCAACTACGAAGGTTGATTTGGCTTTTGCTGTAGCTTTTGTGATGGATTTCGGACGGGTCATCCTTGTCTAAATGTAAGTTGCGAACTGCTAGTCTCGCCCTAGATGAGAGGACGAAGATAAGTCCAAAATAGAGGTAGGGCATGGCATCTCGAATCAACTCTATGAAGCGTCCAAATAGGAGATAGAACAAGAAGAGTAGGAGGTAGGAGTAAACGATTTGGATCAAGGCACGGGCACAAGCCTTGTAAATCATCTCTTGACGGCATTCATCAAAAGGCCCTTGTATGTGAAAGAATAGTTTGAGTAAGCGAGCGGTGAGATCTTCTTTTTTCATGGGAGTAACCTCCTAAATGAGCGATTTTTGATTGACTTCTTTAAAGAGTTGATAGAGAGTATAGAAGTAAACCAAACTCGAAATGATACAGATTATTAGAAATACCAGGTATCTCCAATCCATAGGATTTGTTAAAAGTTGTGGAAAGGATACGAGGATAAAACAGAGAGATGCGTTTAGAAGACGTATTTTTTTTGATTGGATTTTCTGGAATCTCTGTCCCTTGTTCAATACAGGAAGGAATAAAAGAAAGATAATCAAGAAAGGATGCTCAATATGTCCAGAAAGTAGGAAAAAGGTAACAAAGATACTGATAAAAACATGACTGATCAGTAGTCTAGCTAGTGATTTCATAAGGCACCTCCTAGTCGTCTTCTTGGTCTTTCTTGGCTTTTCGAATGCGAAGAGAGACGATAATTTGTATGGTCACTCCGAAGAAGAGGGTAGCTAGGATAGTTGATACAAAATGCCCTGTATTTAAAAGAGAACCAAGATAATCCTTGCTATCATCGGTTAGGACATTCAGAAGCGGTATTCCAAAGAACATGCCCATGCCATAGATTAGACCGGCTTTTAGACCAGGAAAATGCAGTTGTTTACTTTCTTTCTTACTTAACATTTCGGGATCAATAGCTGTGATGCCCGTTTTCTTGGTTTGGGAGACCACATAGAGGGCAGCCATCATCGAAATGCCAAACACCACGAGAGGATAACCGATAGCGACAATTTGCGGGTATTTATAAGCAAGGACAAAGGGGATGAGGTTGCCAAATGTCATCAGATAAAAGAGGACAATAAAGACCTGATTCCCGATACGATCGGCCTCGCGCCGTTTGTGTTCGTCAAGGGGACCAGAAATACCGTATATGCGTTTGATGAGTTTTTCAGTGAGAGTTTCTTTTTTCATTTGTTTGCTCCTTTTTTAAAAATCGTCTTCCCAAAAGAGGCTATTGAGGTCAGTTTGGAGGCTGCGGGCGAGGTTGAGACAGAGTTCTAGGGTTGGATTGTACTTGTCATTTTCAATCATGTTGATGGTCTGTCTCGAGACACCGATATCTTTGGCGAGCTCGAGCTGGGAAATGCCCAGTTCCTTGCGGAATTCTTTCACACGATTCATAGGGTCTCCTTTCTGATATGTCGTATATATTTGACTATATTATATTCTTTTGGGGATGAGGTGTCAAGTATATATGACATATTTTTGAGAATTTTTTTCGAAGAAACTTAGCCTTGTCTGACAAGTGCAAGCTGGTCAGATTTGTGGTAAAATAGATAGGATATGACAAAAGAATTTCATCATGTAACGGTCTTGCTTCATGAAACGATTGATATGCTTGACGTAAAACCTGACGGTATCTACGTTGATGCGACTTTGGGCGGAGCAGGCCATAGCGAATATTTATTAAGTAAATTGAGCGAAAAAGGGCATCTCTATGCCTTTGACCAGGACCAGAATGCCATTGACAATGCGCAAAAAAGGTTGGCACCCTATATCGAAAAGGGGATGGTAACCTTTATCAAGGATAACTTCCGTCATTTGCAGGCACGTTTGCAGGAGGCTGGTGTCCAGGAAATTGATGGAATTTGTTATGACTTGGGAGTGTCCAGTCCTCAGCTGGATCAGCGTGAGCGTGGCTTTTCTTATAAAAAGGATGCGCCACTGGATATGCGGATGAATCAGGAAGCTAGTCTGACGGCCTATGAGGTGGTCAATCATTATGACTATCATGACTTGGTTCGGATCTTTTTCAAGTATGGTGAGGATAAGTTTTCTAAACAGATTGCTCGTAAGATTGAGCAAGCGCGTGAGGTGAAACCAATTGAGACGACGACGGAGTTGGCAGAGATTATCAAGTCTGCCAAGCCTGCCAAGGAACTCAAGAAAAAGGGGCACCCTGCCAAGCAGATTTTCCAGGCTATCCGAATCGAAGTCAATGATGAGCTGGGTGCAGCAGATGAATCCATCCAGCAGGCTATGGACATGCTGGCTCTAGATGGGAGAATCTCGGTCATTACCTTCCATTCGCTGGAAGACCGCTTGACCAAGCAACTATTTAAAGAAGCTTCAACAGTGGAAGTTCCCAAAGGCTTGCCCTTCATTCCAGATGACCTTAAGCCCAAGATGGAATTGGTATCCCGCAAGCCAATCTTGCCAAGTGCTGAAGAGCTAGAAGCCAACAACCGTTCGCATTCAGCTAAGTTGCGCGTGGCTAGAAAAATTCACAAGTAAGAGGAAAAACATGGCAGAAAGAATCGAAAAAACAAGCCAGTTATTGCAAACGAAGTTTAAAGGTTTTTCACGTGTGGAAAAGGCCTTCTATGTTTCGATTGCTGCAACAATGATTATCCTGGCAATTAGCGTTGTGTTTATGCAGACCAAGCTATTACAAGTTCAGAATGAATTGACCAAGGTCAATGCTCAAATCGAAGAAAAGAAAACAGAGCTCGACGATGCCAAGCAAGAGGTTAATGAATTGATTCGTTCAGAACGTTTGAAAGAAATTGCAAACTCTAAGGATTTGCAGCTGAATAACGAAAATATCCGAGCAGCGGAGTAAGAAATGAAACAGTGGAAAGAAAAAATCATCCGTTATGCCGTTCGTAACCGTAAATCTCCAGAAGAAAACCGCAGAAGAGTAGGGAAAAGCCTGAGTTTATTGGCTGTCATACTCTTCGCTGTCTTTTTGGTGAACTTTGCGGTTATTATCGGAACGGGTAAAAAATTTGGTAAGGATTTGGTTCAAGAGGCCAAAAAGGTTCACCAAACAACCAAGACGATTCCAGCCAAGCGGGGGACCATCTACGATCGTAATGGAACGCCTATTGCTGAGGATGCAACTTCTTATAATATCTATGCCGTTATTGACAAGACCTACAAGTCAGCAACAGGCAAAATTCTCTATGTAGAGGATTCTCAATTTAATAAGGTAGCTGAAATTTTCCATAAATACCTCGATATGGAGGAGTCTTATGTCAAGGAACAACTTTCTCAGCCAGATCTAAAACAGGTGTCTTTTGGTACCAAGGGAAATGGGATCACCTATGCCAATATGATGGCTATTAAAAATGACCTTAAAACAGCTGGCGTTGAGGGAGTTGACTTTACAACTAGCCCTAACCGCAGTTATCCCAATGGACAGTTTGCTTCTTCCTTTATCGGTTTAGCGCAACTCCATGAAAATGAGGATGGGACCAAACGTTTGATTGGGACATCTGGATTGGAGAGTTCTTTAAATAACATTCTGGCGGGTACAGATGGGATCATCACCTATGAGAAAGATCGTCTGGGAAATATTGTTCCGGGTACAGATCAAGCTTCTCAACAAACAGTAGATGGAAAAGATGTCTACACAACCCTTTCTAGTCCCTTGCAATCCTTTATGGAAACCCAGATGGATGCCTTCCAGGAAAAAGTAAAAGGCAAGTATATGACGGCTACCTTGGTTAGCGCTAAAACAGGGGAAATCCTGGCTACGACCCAACGGCCGACCTTTAATGCAGATACCAAGGATGGCATCACAAAAGACTTTGTCTGGCGTGATATCCTCTATCAAAGTAACTACGAGCCAGGGTCAACCATGAAGGTGATGATGTTGGCTTCGGCTATTGACAACAATACCTTCCCTGGTGGCGAGTACTTTAACAGTAGTGAATTGAAAATAGCAGATGCGACCATTCGAGACTGGGACGTCAATGAAGGATTGACTAGTGGTGGCACCATGACCTTCTCTCAAGGATTTGCTCACTCAAGTAATATCGGAATGACCTTGCTTGAGCAAAAGATGGGGGATGCAACCTGGCTGGACTACCTCAACCGTTTTAAGTTTGGGGTACCGACCCGTTTTGGTCTGGCAGATGAGTACACAGGTCAATTGCCTGCTGACAACATTGTCAATATCGCCATGAGTTCATTTGGACAAGGGATTTCTGTTACCCAGACCCAGATGCTTCGTGCTTTTACAGCTATTGCCAACGATGGGGTTATGTTGGAGCCGAAATTTATCAGTGCCCTCTATGATCCAAATGACCAGTCTGTTCGTAAGTCTCAAAAGGAAATTGTCGGAAATCCTGTGTCAAAAACAGCAGCGTCCTCTACTCGGGAGCACATGGTCATGGTCGGAACAGATCCTGTCTACGGTACCATGTACAACCACAGTACAGGAAAACCAAATGTCAATGTTCCAGGTCAGAATGTAGCCCTCAAGTCTGGTACAGCCGAAATCGCTGACGAGAAAAATGGAGGCTACTTGGTTGGTTCTACCAACAACATTTTCTCAGTTGTGGCTATGAACCCTGCCGAAAATCCTGATTTTATCTTGTATGTAACGGTTCAACAGCCTGAACATTATTCAGGTATCCAATTGGGAGAATTTGCCAACCCAATCTTGGAGCGGGCTTCAGCTATGAAAGAATCCCTCAATCTTCAGTCAACTGCCAAGAACTTGGATCAGGTCAGCAAGACGACAAGCTATGCTATGCCGGCTACCAAAGACTTTACTCCGGGTGACCTAGCAGAAGAATTGCGCCGAAACCTGGTCCAACCAATTGTTATCGGAACAGGAACCAAGATCAAGGAACTCTCGGTTTCTGAAGGAGATAATTTGGAAGCCAATCAGCAGATCTTGATCCTGTCAGATAAGGTCGAAGAAATGCCTGATATGTACGGCTGGACAGATGAAAATGTGCAAACATTTGCTAAATGGCTGAATATAGAAGTCGAGTGGGAAGGTAGTGGCAAAACGGTCAAGAAACAAAGTGTCCGTGCCAATACAGCCCTCAAAGACATTAAAAAAATGAAAGTAACTTTAGGAGATTAAGATGATTAGTTCCATTAGTGCTGGAATTCTAGCCTTTCTATTGACCTTGATTGGCATTCCAGCCTTTATCCGATTTTATCGAAAAGCACAGATTACGGGTCAGCAGATGCACGAGGATGTCAAACAACACCAAGCTAAAGCTGGGACTCCAACCATGGGAGGTCTTGTCTTCCTTATCGTTGCAGTAGTTGTGAGCTTTCTTATTGCTCTCTTTACCCAACAATTGACCAACAATGTAGGTATGATTTTGTTTATCTTGGTGTTGTATGGTTTGGTAGGTTTTCTGGATGATTTCCTCAAGGTCTTTCGTAAGATCAACGAAGGCTTGAATCCTAAGCAAAAGCTTGCTCTCCAGCTCCTTGGAGGAGTGATTTTCTACCTCTTTTATGAGCGTGGTGGCGATATGCTTTCAGTTTTTGGCTACCAAGTTCATTTGGGTTTTTTCTATATTTTCTTTGCCCTTTTCTGGCTAGTTGGTTTTTCCAATGCGGTGAATCTGACTGACGGGATTGATGGCTTAGCGAGTATTTCCGTGGTGATTAGCTTATCGGCCTACGGTGTGATTGCTTATATGCAAAATCAATTGGATATTCTTCTTGTGATTCTTGCCATGATTGGTGGTTTGCTAGGTTTCTTCGTCTTTAACCACAAACCTGCCAAGGTCTTCATGGGAGATGTAGGAAGTTTGGCTCTTGGTGGGATGCTAGCAGCAATCTCTATGGCCCTCCACCAAGAATGGACCCTTTTGTTGATTGGGATTATCTATGTCTTTGAGACAAGCTCTGTTATGATGCAGGTTACCTACTTCAAAATTAGTGGTGGAAAGCGTATTTTCCGTATGACGCCTGTTCATCACCATTTTGAACTTGGAGGATTCTCAGGTAAGGGCAATCCTTGGAGCGAGTGGAAGGTTGACTTCTTCTTTTGGGGAGTTGGGCTTCTAGCAAGTCTCTTGACCTTAGCCTTTTTATACCTGCTGTAAAAATAACCTTTGATAAAAAAATAAAACAGGATGAAGAACAACTTCATCCTGTTTTTGTGTGCTTAAAGGTTAGTTGGAGTCATCCTTTCTTCCTTTTAACATAAAAGTGGCTGTAAGGGCTAGGCTGAGGCCTGCTAAGAAGAGGAGTGGGTTGGATGCTTCTCCTGTTGCTGGCAGCTCTTCTTTAGGAGAATGATTTCCAGCTTTTGCAAGGCTAGGACTAGCTGAAAGTTGTTCAGCCTCGTGTGCCAAGGCTTCTTCATCTGAAGTACTTGGTTTATCCTCAGTGTTAGAGCTGGTTCCAGTTGCTTGATAGACGACAGCATAGGTACTGAAATGATTAGTGATGAATTCTACCTTTCCGTCTCGAACGGTGAAATCAAGGGCTTGCAACTCCTTGGTCGGAGTGATGTAGTAGATGTTTTCTACGCTAGCTGAAATAGGCAAGCGAACTAAGACAGAGCCTTTTGGCTGCAAACTATGATCTGTTGGATTTTTCAGTTGTAGGTCGTAAGCATCATAGGTCTTGCTAAAGAGTTCTTGAGCTAGGACACGTCGGCTAGAGATGTGAGAAATTCCTTCTAGGTCACTGACTCCACCAATAATTTCTACTCCAGTTTCCTTATCTTTTAAGACTCGAACTGGATAATCAGGAAGGCTAAGGGTTGGAGCAGCCTGATCCCCACTAGTTCCGATAGGCTCGGTGTACTCAGGTTTTTCAACAGTAGGAGCTTCCTCTTGCCCTGCCGTTCCGATCGGCTCAGTGTATTCAGGAATTGTCACTGTAGGTGGTTCCTCTTGCCCTGCCGTTCCGATAGGTTCGGTGTATTCAGGCTTTTCTACAGTAGGAGACTCTTCTTGCCCCGCCGTTCCGATAGGTTCGGTGTATTCAGGCTTTTCTACAGTGGGTGGCACTTCTTGCCCTGCAGTCCCGATAGGTTTAGTGTATTCCGGAATTTCAACAGTAGGAGCTGGTTCGTCTCCCTTACTTGTAGTTGGCTGGCTCTCGTCAACCTTCTTCTTATCTTTTTTAGTAAAGACAGCTACGACCGGGCTACTTGTGGTAGTTCCTTGAATGGCATAAGCTTCAATCGCTTTTCCAGTTTGTCGATCAGTAGCCTCAGGGATTGGCATTTGAACTTGATTGTCTTGGATTGATAGCACGGTCTGATCCCCACTTGTAACCAGATGCGTTTCGTCCACTTTGCGCAATACTAGAGGATCTTTGACACCTGGGAAGGTCACTGCGATGGCTTCCCAGTCTCCAGATGGTAGGGTTAAGGAAATTTCTTTGTCATTTTCCTTAAGAGGTGCGATACTTGGACTATCTATACCAATAGCAGGGGCTTTGATGATATCAAAGGAGTCCAGAGAAATTTTCTTGCGACCCTCTGGCGAATCTGGGTCAACTTGTAATGTCAGGGTGTGCGGACCGTCAGTAAGGTTTGTAAATTCACCAATAAAGGCCCTCTTTTCAGTTGCACCTGAAGTGTAGAAGTCTAGACTTGGCATTTCTTTGCCATCTAGTGTAACACGTGCTCGTCCAAGGGCAAGGCTCTTCAAACCATAGATACGAATACCTGTCCCTGTAAAGGAAATAGTTGCCTGAGCTTCTGAAGCTGCACTAGAGTCGCTGTTGTTAATATCAGCGTACTTTTCCGTGCCTCCGTAGAGTTCAGGGTCAGACCAGTCCTTAAACTGGGGACCATACTGGATACGCGAATCACGATCATCCATTTTTTCAATCGTATTGCCTGCTCCTGCTAGGATCTTGAAGTAGTCTAATGAAATTTTCGAGCGCTCACTACCACGTCCTTTGTGCTCACGTTTAACACTAAGAGTCAATGTGTGAGGCCCGTCAGACAATCCCGTGAAGCGACCGATGAGACTGCCTTTTTCAGTTGCTCCAGCAGTATGGAAGTCAAGCTCCCCGACCTCTTTGCCATCAATTTTAGCAGTGGCAAGACCTAATTCAGACGATTTTAGTCCATAGATTTCGATACCAACGCCAGTGAAAGGAATGGTAGCAGTGAGATCTTCGTCTGTGTAGTCTCCTTTTAAAAGGTCAGCAAATTTCTCTGTTCCTCCAAACAATTCTGAGTCTGCCCAGTTTCCAAAGGCAGCTCCGTACTGGATGCGACTATCTCGGTCGTCCATCAACTCGCTATAGGTTTCGACAGTAGCATGTTCAGACACTTGTGTGGCAAGTTCGCCCAGCATAGCCTTGACAGTATAGGTGTAGGCATGTTGAGGATCCAGTGATCGGTCAATAAAATGGGTTTGATTGGTTACAAATTCTCTGGTCGCAGAGGTTTGGCCAGTTTCGTCTTTCACTTGTCTTTGGATGACATAGTGGGTAGCGCCTTCTACTTGGTTAAAGGTGAGTTCGGCAGTGACTCCATTTTGTCGAACGGCTGTCAGACTGGTTACACGACCAGGGAAGTGTTCAAAGGTAATGACGTCACCTTTTTGTGTTGCAAGCTGGATACGATTATCTTTAAGGATCGTTGCCTTGACTGGTTTGCCATTGACCTTGATTTGGCTGGCTTCGATATTTGGATAGTCTACAATTAGGTCTCCACCGACATTTGAAAGGAAGGACAAGCTTTGCAGGTTTTTATCTTTCCACTTCATGCTGACTTCAAAGTTTCCACGGGCAACCAAGCCAGAAACCTGACCGTCCTTCCAAGCGTCAGGAAGGGCTGGCAATGACGCAATATAGCCAGTATGAGATTGGAGGAGCATTTCTGCCATCCCACTGGTTGCTCCAAAGTTGCCGTCGATTTGGAAAGGCGCGTGCGTATCCCAAAGGTTTTCTAGGGTTGAATACTTAAGCTGTTCAGCGAGTAAGCGATGGGCGCGGTTACCGTCCAGCAAACGAGCCCAGAGATTGATTTTATTGGCCTTAGACCAACCAGTACCACCATCTCCACGGTGGTTGAGGGTAGCACGCGCAGCCTCTAGATATTCAGCCTGGTCCTTGCTAAAGAGCGTACCTGGGAAGAGACCAACTAGATGGGAAACGTGGCGGTGGTTGTTTTCAATGCCTTCGTTGGTGAATTGTGGACTGTCCTCCTCATACCATTCTTTGATACGGCCCTCTTTGTTGATATGAAGCGGTTTGAGTTTGTCAAATTTAGCCTTGACCTCTGTGACTAAGTCTTGGTCGACATTCAGATGGTTGGCGACTTCCATGTAGTCGTGGAATAATTGCCAGACTAGCGATTGGTCAAAGGTGTTTCCGATGGTGATGGTCCCGTGTTCTGGTGAGTAGGATGGAGAAGACACCCAACGGTCACTGGCATGGTCGTAGTGTAAGAAGGAGTTCCAGAACTTAGCAGTTTCTTTCAACATAGGATAAATCTTTTCTTTGAGATAAGTCTCATCCTTGGTGAACTTATAGTAGTCATAGACATTCTGCATCATCCAGGCGTTAGCGGCCGGAGACCAACCCCAGTAGTAATTCCAGCCTGGAGTAGTCCAGCCAAATGGTGTCGCCTGGGTGTGGACCAGCCAACCATTTTCTTGTCCGTCTTTGGATTCGATGCCAGCATATTCTTTGGCAGCGATACGACCATAGTAGCGCATGTCGTCAATGTAATTGATCATTGGCTTGGCTGTTTCAGCCAGATTGCTCATATAGGCAGGCCAATAGTTCATTTGCAAGTTGACATTGAGGTGGTAATCAGCGTTCCAAGGTGGATTGTCTACAGCATTCCAGACTCCTTGTAGGTTGGCAGGAAGGGCATCTGTCCGATCACGAGACGAGCTGATGAGTAGATAACGTCCGTATTGGAAGAAGAGTTCTTCTAGCTTTTGCCCTTTGCTAGGGTTATAGCTTTGAAGGGCTTCTTTTGTCGTTTGAGCAGTCTTGCTTCCACCTAGATTTAGTTTGACGCGATTAAAGAGACTTTGATAATCCTTGATATGGTCTTGCTTAAGTGTTTCGTAGTCCTTGGCCTTAGCTGTTTCGACAATCCCTTTAACCGTTTTTTCGAGGTCAATGTCTTTTCGATAGTTGGTTTTAGGATTTTGAGCAAAGTTTGTTTTGGCGCTGAGATAGAGGGTGGCATAGCTTGCACCTGTAACGGTTAGAGTCTCATTCTGAACAGTGACTGTTCCGTCCGTTTTAATTCCTAGATAGGATGCAAATTTGAGGCCGTTATCTTTGACAGTTCCCTTTAGAAGAATTCCATTTTCATCTGTAGTGACATGTCCGTTCTTATAGTTGGAATATTCCCAAGAGTAATTACCATTAGCAAGCAAGTCTTCCGTCAAGCTGTTCCAAAGGGTAAAGTCAAGTGTCTTGTTTCCTTTTTTAGTCAAGTGGGTCACGGTGACATCATCAGGATAGCTGGAGAAGGTTTCGCGTTTGAAGGTTGTTCCATCTTGGGTGTAAGAAGTAGTCGTAGTGGCTTCTGTGATATCCAAACCACGATGATAATCAGTTACAGTATCTAGTCCTTTCTTCTGGTTATTAAAGACCATGAAGATATCCCCAAAGGCTAGGTAACGTCCATACTGGGCGTTGTTTGGTCCAACTAGATTTTGTTCAGCTAACTGTTTAGCTTTTTGGCGGTCACCAGCTTCGAGGGCTTTGCGTATCTCTGCTAAGACCTTGTAGCGTTCCTTGTAGTTTCCTCCGTTATAGTCGGTGCTATCGGGCTGTGGTCCTCCTGACCAGAGGGTCTTTTCGTTGTACTGGATTCTCTCTTCCCCGATGAGACCGAAAACCTTGGCTCCCATCTCTCCATTTCCGACAGGGAGGGTTTGCTTTTCCCATCCATCATAGGAGGGAGCTGTTGGCTGATTGTAGTTGAGTTGATAGTTTTCTTGTTTTGTCACAGGCTGATCTGCTTTTTCAGGTTCCTTATTTTCTTTAGCTTCTACAATGGCTTCTTCACTAGCTTGACTATTTGTCTTCGGAGTCTCCTCAGCTGGCTTGCTTTCGGAAACTACTGGACTTTCTGCTAGAGATGGTTTTGTAGTTTCAGTAGCTTCAGCTGCTTTGGGTTCACTATCAGGCTTAGTGATAGTTTCGACAGAGGTTGGTTCAGTTTGCTTGACCTCAACACTGTCTGCGGCTACAGTGTGGTTGACTAGAAAAATAGCTCCCAGTAAAACAGAAGCAGTCCCAACCGTCAGCTTGCGGATGCTATAGCGACAGGATTTTTCCCAAAAGTGTTTTTTCATAAAATCCTCCTTTGTTTATCCGAAACCGCTTACATTTTATAAAGCAGTTCCGTTTATTTTGTTTCTATTTATCTCCTCACCTCCCATTCTAATGGTCGCTTAGCATTTGTCAAGAGCTTTTTAGCAAGATACATATTTGCTGTTGTTTTTTCTTAAAATAGTAGAATAAGTAGCAAGCAGCCCCTCTTTTCCAACTATCAACTAGATCGTTTACGACTAAAAACAGTTGAGAGTATTCCCAACTGTAAGTGTTTATTTTGGATGTCTTTTGGCAAAGTCAACAAAGTGAAATTTTTCTAACTTATGCCGACTTTCGGTAAACTGAAACTGGCGCCCGTCTTGGAGATAGACTTTTGACTTGATTGAAACGACATAAGGGTCTTTGCCAATGTCCATGAGAATCTTGTCTCGATCACTCGTGTGGTCAATGGTAATTTCCTTTTGAGCATAGTCGATGGTAAGTTTGAGGTCGTCCTCTATATACGAGTAGATAGACTGTTCAGCAATTTGGCGAGTGAGATTTGGGATCAGTTCCATATCCAGATAGTCCGTATCCAGAACCGATACCAGGTCATCCACTACACGTTGGCGGACCACCTTCCAAACCATCCGAAACTCTGGGAAGCCGGTTATCAGTGAGGATTTTTTATCGATAATGATTTTATCCAGACTGACCACATTGGTTTTAGAACGCAGTCCAAGTTCTTGAACCAGTTCTTGGTAGCTGGTTAGGTTAGAGACGGGGAAATTGACGGTTTCTTCTTTGACGACTTGGGAACCTTGCCCCCTTATCTTCTTAATCAATCCTTCCTCTTGGAGGAGGGACAGAGCTTTTCGAACGGTGTCACGGCTCACCTGATACTGATTCATGAGTTCGTACTCGCTGGGGAGGAAATCTCCGACAGCGTAAGTCTCGTTTTGAATGGTTTTTTGGATTTGCTTAAATAATTGTTGGTATTTCTTCATCTTGCTTCCTTAAATAGGTTTTGAGTTTTATTCTATACAAACTTGTATCTATTTTACCATACAAGTGCTAGAAAATATACAAAAATATCCTCTTTTTACAACAAACAAGTTGCCTACAAGTTTGGTATCGTTTACAATAGTCTTATCAAATAAAACTTGCTTTGACAAGTATAAGGAGAATCAAATGGGAAAATTTGAACAAGAAGCCAAAGATCTGCTTCAAGCGATCGGAGGTAAGGAGAATGTCACTGCCGTAACCCACTGTGCAACGCGGATGCGCTTTGTTCTCGGTGACGAAAAGAAGGCCAATGTTAAGGCTATCGAGTCGATTCCAGCCGTCAAAGGGACCTTTACCAATGCAGGTCAATTTCAGGTGATTATTGGAAATGACGTGCCAATCTTTTATAATGATTTTACAGCTGTTTCAGGTATTGAAGGTGTTTCCAAAGAAGCAGCCAAGTCCGCAGCTAAGAGTAATCAAAATGTACTTCAACGTGTCATGACCACTCTGGCGGAAATCTTTACACCGATTATTCCAGCTCTGATTGTTGGTGGATTGATCCTCGGTTTTCGTAATGTCTTGGAAGGTGTGCATTGGTCAATGTTGGATGGCAAGACCATCACAGAATCCTCTCAGTTTTGGGCAGGGGTTAATCACTTCCTCTGGTTACCTGGTGAAGCGATCTTCCAGTTCTTGCCAGTAGGGATTACCTGGTCTGTCTCTCGTAAGATGGGAACCAGCCAAATCTTGGGAATTGTGCTCGGGATCTGTTTGGTTTCACCTCAGTTGCTCAATGCCTATGCAGTAGCTTCAACACCTGCATCCGAAATCTCAGCAAACTGGGTTTGGAATTTTGGTTACTTTACTGTTAATCGTATTGGTTATCAGGCTCAAGTTATCCCAGCCTTGCTTGCAGGTTTGAGTCTGTCTTATCTTGAAATTTTCTGGCGCAAACATATCCCAGAAGTCATTTCCATGATTTTTGTGCCTTTCTTGTCTTTGATTCCAGCTTTGATTTTGGCTCACACTGTCTTGGGGCCAATCGGTTGGACAATTGGTCAAGGACTCTCCGCAGTTGTCTTGGCAGGTTTGACGGGTCCAGTTAAATGGCTCTTCGGTGCGATTTTTGGTGCCCTCTACGCTCCATTTGTCATCACTGGTCTGCACCACATGACCAATGCCATCGATACACAATTGATTGCGGATGCTGGCGGAACTGCTCTCTGGCCAATGATTGCTCTTTCTAATATTGCTCAAGGTTCTGCCGTATTTGCCTATTATTTCATGCATCGCCATGATGAGCGTGAGGCTCAGATTTCACTTCCTGCGACCATTTCAGCCTATCTCGGTGTTACAGAACCAGCCCTCTTTGGGGTCAATGTCAAATACATCTATCCATTTGTAGCTGGGATGATTGGTTCGGCCCTTGCAGGCATGTTGTCCGTTACTTTCAATGTAACGGCGGCTTCTATTGGTATCGGTGGTTTGCCAGGTATTCTTTCTATTCAACCTCAATACATGCTGCCATTTGCAGGAACCATGCTAGTTGCTATTGTTGTACCAATGCTCTTGACTTTCTTCTTCCGCAAGGTTGGTCTCTTTACAAAGACAGAGGATGATACAGCCTTACAGGCAGAATTCGTTGCCCAAGAAGAGGCAGAATTTGTCAGTCATGAACCAGTAACCCTTGCTCCAGTAGAAATTGTCAGCCCACTGACTGGTCAAGTGAAAGAATTGTGTCAGGCGACGGATCCTGTTTTTGCATCAGGTGTTATGGGGCAAGGTCTAGTCATTGAACCAAGCCAAGGTGAGTTGACTTCTCCAGTCAATGGGACAGTGACGGTTCTTTTCCCTACCAAGCATGCCATTGGTATTGTCTCTGATGAGGGGGTGGAATTGCTCATCCACATCGGTATGGATACAGTAGGTCTTGATGGCAAAGGTTTTGAAAGTCTTGTAGCCCAAGGAGACCATGTCACAGTAGGTCAGAAATTGATTCGTTTTGATATGGATGTCATTAAGGCTGCAGGCCTCGTGACAGAAACTCCAGTTATCATCACGAACCAAGATGCTTATACAGCAACTATTACTGGAACTTATCCAACAACTATCCAAGCTGGAGAAGCTCTCATGGTCGCTACACGAATCTAATACTCTTTGAAAATCTCTTCAAACCACGTCAGCTTTATCTTCAACCTCAAAGCGGTGCTTTGAGCAACCTGCGGCTAGCTTCCTAGTTTGCTCTTTGATTTTCATTGAGTATAATTGAAATAACACAAACAGGGAAGGAACACAGGTTCCTCCCTTTTATCAGAAAAGGAGAAACAGATGGCACTTGATAAAGGAAAAGTAGTCTATCAAATCTATCCAAAATCATACAAAGACACCACTGGAAATGGTATTGGGGATTTCCGTGGGATTATCGAAAAAATTCCCTATCTAGCCAAACTGGGCGTGGATATGGTCTGGCTCAATCCATTCTATCCAAGCCCCCAACGGGATAATGGTTACGATATTTCAGATTATGTGGCAGTGGATCCTCTTTTTGGTGATATGGCTGATTTTGAGGAGATGGTGCGTGTCGGTAAGGAGCACAAGATTGACTTTATGCTGGACATGGTGCTCAATCATTGTTCGACAGAACACGAATGGTTTCAGAAAGCCTTAGCTGGCGACCAGTACTACCAAGACTTTTTCTTCATCCAAGACCAACCGACAGACTGGATTTCTAAGTTTGGTGGCTCTGCCTGGGCGCCTTTCGGGGATACAGGGAAATATTACCTCCACCTCTTTGATGAGACCCAGGCTGACCTTAACTGGCGCAATCCCAATGTCCGCAAGGAGCTTTTTAAGGTTGTTAATTTCTGGCGAGACAAGGGAATCAAAGGTTTCCGATTTGATGTGATCAATTTGATCGGCAAGGATGAGGTCTTAGTGGATTGTCCTGAAAATGAAGGAAAGCCAGCTTACACAGACAAGCCAATCGTTCATGACTATTTGCGCATGATGAATGAAGCGACCTTCGGTTCTGACGACGGTTTTATAACAGTTGGGGAAATGTCCTCGACAACCATGGAAAACTGTGTCCTCTATTCGTCACCTGACCGTCAAGAATTATCCATGACCTTTAATTTCCATCATCTCAAGGTGGACTACAAGGATGGGCAAAAGTGGACTTTAGCTCCCTTTGATTTTGAAGAGTTGAAAAGTCTTTATCATAGCTGGGGCAAAGAGATGAGTGACAAAAACGGCTGGAGTGCCCTCTTTTGGAACAATCACGACCAACCACGAGCCTTAAATCGTTTTGTCGATATTCAACATTTCCGCAATGAAGGGGCGACTATGCTGGCTGCCAGCATTCACCTGTCACGTGGGACACCTTATATCTACATGGGTGAGGAAATCGGAATGGTTGACCCAGACTATGATTCCATGGCTGACTATGTGGATGTCGAGTCCATCAATGCTTATCAGATGCTTTTAAAAGAAGGGAAAAGTGAGCAAGAAGCCTTTCAGATTATTCAGGCTAAGTCACGAGATAATTCACGCATTCCCATGCAGTGGGATGCTTCAGAAAATGCAGGATTTTCAACAGGCACTCCATGGTTGAAAGCTGGTAAATCCTATAAAGATATCAATGTTGAAAATGACATCCAAGGTCCGATTTTCACCTTCTATCAAAACTTGATTCGACTGCGTAAGGAAATGCCAATCGTTTCAGAAGGAAGCTACAAACCAGCCTTTGAAGACAGCAAGCAAGTCTACGCTTTTGAACGTCAGTATGAGGATGAAAAGTTACTGGTCCTCAATAACTTTTATGCCACAGAAATAGAAATTGAGCTACCAGCAGCCTACCAAAATGGACAGATTCTGATTTCAAACTATAAAGATGTAGAATTATCAGAAAAAATTCTTCTGAAACCGTATCAAACACTTGCTATTTATGTAAATTAAACGCAGCAAGGAGCTCTCTTTCATTGAAATGCAGGGCTCCTTTTTTGTCACCTATTGCCCTTCTTGAAAGCGTAAAACAAACTAGTCAGGAAAGTCACTTTGTGGTATAATATAGAAGACTCAAAAAGAAACAGGAGAAAAAGAATGGATTTACTTTTAGCAATTATTTTGATTGTGCTAGCTTTTCTAGTCGGAGCTCTTGGAGGGATGTACTTGGTTCGTAAGCAAATCGAAAAAGAATTTGCGGACAACCCACGTTTGAACGCTGAGGCAGTTCGTGCTCTCTTGAGTGCAAATGGTCAAAAACCAAGCGAAGCCAAGGTACAACAAGTTTACCACCAAATCATCCGCCAACAAAAAGCAGCTCTTGCTAACAATAAAAAGAAATAAATAGGAAAAGTCTGGGATGAAAGTTCCAGACTTCTCACTATGTTCAATAGTTCTCAAGGATAAGACTTTTTCCTTGCATTCTATTGATATTTGATTATGATTAAGAGAGAGGCAGTTTCCATTCTATCAAGCTGTCTATCCGTTCATTTAGGACGAGTAATCATGATGAACTATCAATCAGAAAAAAGACTAGAAAGAAGACTGTATGGATAATCGACCAATTGGTTTTTTGGATTCGGGTGTCGGTGGCTTAACCGTTGTTCGTGAGCTCATGCGCCAGCTTCCCCATGAAGAAATCGTCTATATTGGAGATTCGGCACGGGCGCCCTATGGTCCCCGTCCTGCTGGGCAAATCCGTGAATATACTTGGCAGTTGGTCAACTTTCTTTTGACCAAGGATGTCAAGATGATTGTCATTGCTTGCAACACTGCGACTGCGGTCGTCTGGGAAGAAATCAAGGCCCAACTAGATATTCCTGTCTTAGGTGTGATTTTGCCAGGAGCTTCGGCAGCTATCAAGTCCAGTCAAGGTGGGAAAATCGGAGTAATTGGAACCCCCATGACGGTCCAATCAGATATCTACCGTCAAAAAATTCATGATCTGGATCCGGATTTACAGGTGGAGAGTTTGGCCTGTCCCAAGTTTGCTCCCTTGGTGGAGTCTGGTGCCCTGTCAACCAGTGTAACTAAGAAAGTGGTCTATGAAACCCTGCGTCCCTTGGTTGGAAAGGTGGATAGCTTGATTTTGGGTTGTACCCATTACCCACTCCTTCGCCCTATCATCCAAAATGTCATGGGACCAAAGGTTCAGCTCATCGATAGTGGGGCAGAGTGTGTACGGGATATCTCGGTTTTGCTTAACTATTTTGAAATCAATCGTAGCCGAGATGCGGGACCCCTTCAACATCGTTTTTACACAACAGCCAATAGCCAAAGTTTTGCCCAAATTGGAGCAGAATGGCTGGAAAAAGAGATTCATGTGGAGCATGTAACTTTATGACAAACAAAATTTATGAATATAAGGATGACCAGGATTGGTATGTCGGTGTCTGGGATGTCTATGGAGGCATCTATAGCCTTATCAAAGATCCTCTTGAGCTTGATTTTATGGATCTGGCTCGGATTTTTCGTGACGAAGAAAATGGCTTTCCGATTACGATAACGGTGATGCGCTGGTCTTCTAACTTTCGTCTGCTCTCCTTTATCGTTGAAATTCTAAATGCCGAAGCAGGCCGAAACTTGGAAGTCATCCAACGTCAGGGAGCCTTGCTCTTGATAGAAAATGGGCAACTCCTGCATGTAGAATTGCCTAAAGAAGGGGTCAATGTCCAAGACTTCTTTGAGACAAACAAGGTCAGAGAAACCTTATTGATTGCGACTCGCAATGAAGGCAAGACCAAGGAGTTTCGAGCTATCTTTGACAAACTAGGCTATGATGTGGAAAATCTCAATGACTATCCAGACCTGCCTGAAGTAGCTGAAACAGGAATGACCTTTGAAGAAAATGCCCGCCTCAAGGCAGAAACCATTTCCCAATTAACAGGCAAGATGGTTTTGGCAGATGATTCTGGTCTCAAAGTTGATGTCCTTGGCGGTTTGCCAGGAGTCTGGTCAGCCCGTTTTGCAGGTGTGGGAGCTACTGACCGTGAAAACAACGCCAAACTCTTGCACGAATTGGCCATGGTCTTTGATCTCAAGGACCGTTCGGCTCAATTCCACACAACCCTAGTCGTAGCTAGTCCAAACAAGGAAAGCTTGGTGGTTGAAGCTGACTGGCCAGGTTATATCAACTTTGAACCCAAGGGTGAAAATGGCTTTGGTTATGATCCGCTCTTCCTTGTGGGAGAGACAGGTAAGTCAGCAGCTGAATTAACCCTTGAAGAAAAAAATAGCCAATCCCACCGTGCCTTAGCCGTTAAGAAACTTTTGGAGGTATTTCCATCATGGCAAAGCAAACCATCATTGTAATGAGTGACTCTCATGGAGATAGCTTGATTGTGGAAGAAATTCGTGACCGCTATCTAGGTAAAGTTGATGCCATTTTTCACGATGGTGACTCTGAACTCCGTCCAGACTCTCCGCTTTGGGAGGGCATCCATGTCGTCAAAGGCAACATGGACTTTTATGCTGGCTACCCAGAACGTTTGGTGACTCAACTTGGTCCGACCAAGATCATCCAGACGCATGGACACTTGTTTGACATCAATTTCAACTTTCAAAAGTTGGACTACTGGGCTCAGGAAGAAGATGCCGATATCTGTCTCTATGGTCACTTGCATGTGCCAAATGCTTGGATGGAAGGCAAAACACTCTTTCTCAATCCAGGCTCTATTAGCCAACCACGAGGAACCATCAGAGAATGCCTCTATGCCCGTGTAGAGATTGATGACAGCTATTTCAAAGTAGACTTTTTGACACGTGATCATGAGGTTTATCCGGGCTTGTCCAAGGAGTTTGCTCGATGATTGCCAAAGAATTTGAAGCATTTTTACTGGAGCAGGAAGAGACTTTTCTGACCCCTGCTGAGAATCTAGCGGCCTTGATTGATACCCATAACGCTGATCATGCGATTTTGGTGTTGAGCCAAATCACCTACACGCGTATCCCTGTTGTGACCTTTGACAAACGCTTTGTCGGTACTATTGGTCTGAGGGACATTTTGGCTTATCAAATGGAGCAAGGTTTGACGGATGAGCAGATGGCAAAGACAGACATCGTCAATATGACCAAGACAGATGTGGCAGTCGTCGCTCCAGACTATAACATCACTGAAGTCCTCCATAAACTGGTGGATGAACCCTTCTTGCCAGTGGTAGATGATGAAGGAATTTTCCAAGGAATCATCACGCGCAAGTCTATCCTCAAGGCCGTTAATGCCCTCTTGCATGACTTTAGTAAGGAATATGAGATTCGATGCAAATGAGAGATAGGATTTCAGCCTTTTTAGAGGAAAAACAGGACTTGTCTGCCAATTCCAAGCAGTCCTATAAGTATGATCTGGAGCAATTTTTAGACATTGTGGGTGAGCGGATCTCTGAGACTAGTCTCAAGATTTACCAAGCCCAGCTAGCCAATCTAAAAATCAGCGCCCAGAAGCGAAAACTTTCGGCCTGTAACCAATTTCTCTACTTTCTCTATCGAAACGGAGAAGTGGACAGCTTTTACCGTCTGGAATTAGCCAAACAAGCTGAAAAGAAGACTGAAAAGCCAGAGATTCTAAATTTAGACTCTTTTTGGCAGAAAAGTAATTATCCAGAAGGACGCTTGCTGGCGCTTCTTATCTTGGAAATAGGGCTCTTGCCAAGTGAGATTTTAGCCCTTAAGGTTGCAGATATCAATCTGGATTTTCAGGTGTTGCGAATTAACAAGGCTTCCCAACAGAGGATTGTCACCATACCCACGACCTTGATTCCAGAGCTAGAACCCTTGATGGGGCAGACCTATCTATTTGAAAGGGGAGGGAAAGCCTATTCTCGTCAATGGGCCTTTCGTCAGCTGGAGTCCTTTGTCAAGGAGAAGGGGTTCCCAGCCTTATCAGCCCAAGCCTTGCGGGAACAGTTCATTCTAAGACAAATAGAAAATAAGGTCGATTTGTACGAAATTGCAAAAAAACTAGGATTAAAAACAGTCCTGACCTTAGAAAAATATAGATAATGGATATTAAATTAAAAGATTTTGAAGGGCCCCTGGATCTTCTTTTGCACTTGGTTTCTAAGTACCAGATGGATATCTACGATGTGCCCATTACGGAAGTTATCGAACAGTACCTAGCCTATGTCTCAACTCTGCAGGCCATGCGTCTGGAAGTAACGGGCGAGTATATGGTTATGGCCAGTCAGCTCATGCTAATCAAGAGTCGCAAGCTCTTGCCAAAAGTAGCAGAAGTGACAGACTTGGAGGATGACCTGGAGCAGGACCTTCTCTCCCAAATCGAAGAATACCGCAAGTTCAAGCTCTTGGGTGAGCACTTGGAGGCTAAGCACCAAGATCGGGCCCAGTACTATTCCAAAGCGCCAACAGAGTTGATTTACGAAGATGCGGAGCTTGTCCATGACAAGACGACCATTGACCTCTTTTTGGCTTTTTCAAATATCCTAGCCAAGAAAAAAGAGGAGTTTGCTCAGAACCACACGACCATCTTGCGAGATGAGTATAAGATTGAGGACATGATGGTCATCGTAAAAGAGTCTTTGGCTGGACGAGACCAGTTACGCTTGCAGGATTTGTTCAAGGAAGCCCAGAATGTCCAAGAGGTCATTACCCTCTTTTTGGCAACTCTAGAGTTAATCAAAACCCAGGAACTGATCCTCGTGCAAGAGGAGAGTTTCGGAGATATCTATCTAATGGAAAAGAAGGAAGAAAGTCAAGAGGCACAAAGCTAGACTTGATAGAGAGGAAAGATGAGTACTTTAGCAGAAATAGAAGCGCTCTTGTTTGTAGCAGGTGAAGATGGGATTCGAGTCCGTCAGTTGGCTGAACTCCTGTCGCTTCCACCGACAGGCATCCAACAGAGTTTAGAAAAATTAGCCCAGAAGTATGAAAAAGACCAAGATTCGAGCTTGTCTCTGATTGAGACGGGTGGTGCTTACAGATTGGTCACCAAGCCTCAATTTGCAGAGATTTTGAAGGAATACTCCAAGGCGCCTATCAACCAGAGTTTGTCTCGGGCTGCTCTTGAGACCTTGTCCATCATTGCCTACAAGCAGCCGATTACCCGAATTGAGATTGATGCTATTCGTGGGGTTAACTCGAGTGGAGCCTTGGCAAAGTTGCAGGCTTTTGAATTGATAAGAGAAGATGGGAAAAAAGAAGTGTTGGGCCGCCCCAACCTCTATGTGACTACGGATTATTTCCTAGATTACATGGGGATTAACCATTTGGAAGAATTACCAGTGATTGATGAGCTTGAGATTCAAGCCCAAGAAAGCCAATTATTTGGTGAAAGGATAGAAGAAGATGAGAATCAATAAGTATATTGCCCACGCAGGTGTGGCCAGTAGGAGAAAAGCAGAAGAGTTGATCAAACAAGGCCTGGTGACAGTCAACGGCCAAGTGGTACGTGAACTCGCAACGATTATCAAGGCTGGCGATAAGGTCGAAGTGGAAGGTCAGCCCATCTACAACGAAGAAAAGGTCTACTATCTGCTTAATAAACCACGCGGTGTGATTTCCAGTGTGACAGATGACAAGGGCCGCAAGACTGTTGTCGACCTCTTGCCAAATGTCAAAGAACGCATTTATCCTGTGGGACGTTTGGACTGGGATACATCAGGTGTCTTGATTTTAACCAATGATGGTGATTTTACGGATGAGATGATTCACCCCCGTAATGAGATTGACAAGGTCTATGTCGCGCGTGTTAAAGGTGTGGCCAATAAGGATAATCTCCGCCCCTTGACCCGTGGTCTTGAGATTGATGGCAAGAAAACCAAGCCAGCTGTTTATGAAATTCTCAAAGTGGATCCAGTTAAAAATCGTTCTGTGGTACAGTTGACCATCCATGAGGGGCGTAACCATCAGGTTAAAAAAATGTTTGAAGCTGTCGGTCTTCAAGTGGATAAGTTGTCACGGACACGTTTTGGACACTTAGACTTGACAGGTCTTCGTCCGGGGGAAGCCCGTCGACTTAACAAAAAAGAAATCAGCCAACTACACATTATGGCTGTAACCAAGAAATAATGAAACGAATCTTAATAGCGCCAGTACGCTTTTACCAACGTTTTATCTCACCGGCCTTTCCACCCTCTTGTCGCTTTGAGCCGACTTGTTCCAACTACATGATTCAGGCTATTGAAAAACATGGCTTCAAGGGTGTTTTGATGGGCTTGGCTCGAATTTTCCGATGCCATCCTTTGTCGAAAACAGGTAAGGATCCCGTCCCAGACCACTTTTCCCTCAAACGAAATCAAGAAGAAAAATAAACCCAGCATCACCTGATGTTGGGTTTTATCTCTTATTTCAAGGCTTTTTGAGCGTCTTCGATCATGAGTTTAGTTGATTCAAGCCCGCCACCACTTAGATACCAGAGGTCTGGTGTTAGTTGGATAATTTTACCATTTTTAGCGGCAGGAGTTTCAGCGATGAGGGCATTTTCTAGGACACCATCGTTGCTAGAGTTGTCCCCACCGATGGCAAGGGTACGGTTGATGACAAAGAGGATGTCAGGATTGATTTCTTTGACACTTTCAAAGCTGACTTCTTGTCCGTGGCGAGAGTCTTCAAATTGAGTGTCTGTTGGCTTAAATTTCAAGGTTTGGTACAAGAAAGAGAAACGAGATTGGGCACCAAAGGCAGCCATTTTTCCTTCATTGAGGAGGATAGCAAGGGCTTTTTTGTCAGAACTTTCGTTTTTAGTAGCGACTTCTTGGATGCTCTTGTCTAGGTTGGCTAATTCTTCATTGGCTTTCTGTGTACCAGTTTCACCAAAGGAGCTTGCTAGAGATTCGATGTTGGCCTTGGTAGAAGTCCAGTAGTCGTCCTTGCTTGCTTGGAAGAGCACGGTTGGGGCGATTTCTTTGAACTTGTCTACGAATTTTTGGGTACGTGGAGAAGCGATAATTAGATCTGGCTCAAGAGCAGCAATGGCTTCTAGGTCTGGCTCAACCATGGAACCCACATTGTTGACATTTCCTGCAAGATCTTTTAGGTAGGTCGGAACAGTTTTTGTAGGCATTCCGACGATATTCTTTTCAAAACCTAAAGCACGAATAGTATCCGCAGCACTAAGGTCAAAGGTCACAATCTTTTCAGGAACCTTTGAAAGTTTGACCTCATCTAGTGAACTTTTAATGGTTACCTCTGTTGGAGCAGAGCTACTTGTCTCTGTCTGGCTAGTGCTTGAGTTTGTATTTGTACTACATGCACCAAGTAGGAGCAAGAAGCCGGCTGCTAGGGCAGTGAGATAAAGTTTAAGGGATGTTTTCATGATTTCTCCTTTTTAAAATGTGATAACGATGTAGGGGTCTCTTAGATAGGCTTGTTAGCTAAGAGACAGAGGGTTCTCTAACATGAGTTCAGAATAGCTAGCTATAGATACAGATCTTTTTGCCATTGATATCAGCCAGCGTGATGGGAATCTCATAAAGTTGACTGAGCAGGTCAGCCTGCATGATTTGAGCAGTCGTTCCCTTGCAAAAGACTTGACCGTCCTTGAAGGCAACAATTTCATCCGCATACTGGCTAGCCATGTTGATATCGTGGAGGACGATGATAATGGTTTTGCCAAGTTCCTCCACCAGTCGCCGAAGGATCTGCATCATGCTGACACTTTGCTTGATATCGAGATTATTGAGCGGTTCGTCTAGCAAGATAAAGTCTGTATCCTGGGCTAGTACCATAGCGATAAAGACACGTTGCAACTGTCCACCAGACAGACTATCGATGTAGCGGTCTTTTAAGTTGGTCAGTTCCAGATAGTCCAGAGTTTCTCGGATTTTTCCCCAGTCTTCTGCCTTCAGTCGACCACGGCTGTAGGGAAAACGTCCAAAACTGACCAGTTCTTCAACGGTCAATTTGGCTTGGTAATTGATCTTCTGCTTTAGGATAGTCAGTTTTTTGGCTAGTTCTTGCGAATTCCAACTCTCAATTTCACGACCTTTGATACTGAGAATTCCCTGATCTTTCTTGGTTAGTCTGCTCATGATGGAGAGGAGAGTTGATTTTCCAGCACCATTTGGACCAATGAAGGCTGTCAATTTCTGAGGACTGACTTCAAGGGAAATGTCTTGCAAAATATCCTGTTTTTGAATGGATTTGTCAATGTTTTCCAGTTTCACCGACGCGCCCTCCTGTAAAGTAAGATAAAGAATAAGAGACCTCCAACGCTCTCAATAATCATGCTGATGCGAATTTCCAGAGCAAAGACTCGTTCGATGAGGGCTTGCCCCAAGGTCAAACTAATAAATCCAATTAGAATGGCTACGATAAAGAGCAACTTGTGCCGATAATCTTTGACAATCAGGTAAGTGAGATTGGCCAGCATAAAGCCGAAGAAGGCCATAGGCCCTACCAAGGCAGTGGCCGTTGAGGTCAAAAGCACGATGCCCCAGAGGAGTTCTCTCTGTTCTTTTTCAACATCGAGTCCCAGTATCTGAGCCGTTTCTCTTTGCAGGTGCAAGACATCCAGAACGACTGCTTTTCGAAAGAAAAAGATTGTCAAAGCGAGGATGATTAGTGAACCGATGGCTAGGATGGAAGTGTTGAGATGCTGAAAGGAGGCAAAGAGACTGTTCTGCAGTTTATCGTATTCATTTGGATCCATCAGGACTTGGAGGAAGGTACTGATATTTCGAAAGAGACTTCCGAGTGCTAGACAGATTAGCAGAATGAAGACCAGATCTTGCTTCATCAGCGTTTTCAAGTAGCCTTGTAAGGCGAGAAAAAAGAGGGATTGAAGCAGAAGCAAGACTAGAAATTCTAAGGCAGGAGACTTTTCAAGCTGTAGAAATTTGCTTTCAAAAACCAGTAGCAGGGTCTGTAGCAAGACATAGAAGGATTCGATTCCCAAAATACTTGGCGTTAGGAAGCGATTTTCCGTCAGGGTTTGAAAACTAATGGTCGAAATCCCTGTTGCGATGGCTACCAAGAGATAAACGATGATTTTTTGGGAACGTAGCTTCCAGGCAAAGGCAGACAGCTGGGTGATGGGCCAAAAGTAGAGGAGACAGGCTCCGATGGCCAGAATAATGAGAAGGCAGAAGAGCTTGGTATGTTTGCTTTTAAACTGCATCTTTTTGTCCCCCTCTCCATAGAAGTAGGATAAAGACGAGACTACCGATGATTCCTAGTAGGAGACTGACAGACAGCTCATAGGGCCGAATCAAGACTCGAGAGAGGATGTCACAGGCCAGAACCAGATTGGCACCGACCAGTGCGACGATGAGTTTGGTTTGGCTCAGATTATCTCCATAGCGCTTGCGGACAAGATTGGGAACGATGACCCCGAGAAAAGGCAAGGCACCCACGGTAATCATGGTGACACTTGTCGTTAGCGCCACTAGAAAGAGGGCCAGCTTTTCAAGTAGGGAGTAGGAAATCCCCAAACTCTCACTGGTTTCCTTGCCCAGATTCATGATGGTAAAGGTTTGGGATAATTTCCAAACGGCTATCAAGATGATGAGGCCTAAGAAGAGCCACTCATACTGATGGGTCTGAATCATGGAAAAGGAGCCCTGGGTCCAAGCAGTCATACTCTGAACCAGATTGAAACGATAGGCGATAACTTCTGTGACAGAACCGATAATCCCACTATAGATGATCCCGATCAAGGGCAACATCCATCTTTCCTTTACAGAAAAAATAGTCATAAAGGCCAGGAAGAAGAGGGTAAATAAAATGGATGAGCCAAAAGCAAAGAGCATCTTTTGGGTCAGACTCGCTGACGGAAAGACAAAGAGGCTCAACACCATTCCCAGTTTGGCGGCTTCTGTCGTTCCGACTGTACTCGGAGCAGCAAATTGATTTTGTGTAATGGTCTGCATGAGAAGTCCTGCCATGCTCATACTAGAGGCTGCAAGGAGAATACTGATGGTTCTTGGAAGACGCGACTCTTGAAAGAGAAGCCAAGTCTGTTGATCAAAAGCAAAGAATTTTTCCCAAGAAAAATCACTGGTTCCAATGGTAATGGAGAGAAAGACTAGGAGTAGAAGTAAGCCAGTTAAATAATGAGAAAGTTTCATACCCAGTCCTTTCGTGTAGATTTGGTACCGAAAGATACCTGCGGATATAAATGTAACACGATTTTTTTAATCTGTCAATAAATTTTCTGACAATTTAATGTAAAAAGAAAGAAAAATTCCTGAAATAACATCTGACCCTCTCTTTTATTGGAAAACTGGGTAAAAACCAATCTACCTTCCCACTATCCTTCTCCTATAAAAAGTGGTAAAATGGAGGACAGAAAGAAGGAACTGATATGACAACATTATTTTCAAAAATCAAAGAAGTAACAGAGCTTGCTGCGATCTCAGGTCATGAAGCACCTGTCCGGGCTTATCTTCGTGAAAAGTTGACACCGCATGTGGATGAAGTAGTGACAGATGGCTTGGGTGGTATTTTCGGGATTAAACATTCAGAAGCTACGGATGCACCACGTGTCTTAGTCGCTTCTCACATGGACGAAGTTGGTTTTATGGTCAGCGAAATCAAGCCAGATGGAACCTTCCGTGTTGTTGAAATCGGTGGCTGGAATCCTATGGTGGTCAGCAGCCAACGCTTTAAACTCTTTACTCGTGACGGTCGTGAAATTCCAGTGATCTCAGGTTCTGTCCCTCCACATTTGACTCGTGGAAAGGGCGGACCAACTATGCCTGCTATTTTGGATATTGTCTTTGATGGTGGTTTTGCAGACAAGGGTGAGGCAGAAAGTTTTGGCATCCGTCCGGGTGACACGATTGTCCCTGATAGCTCCGCTATCTTGACAGCCAATGAAAAAAATATCATCTCAAAAGCTTGGGACAACCGCTACGGTGTTCTTATGGTGAGCGAGCTAGCTGAAGCTTTATCAGGTCAAAAGCTCGGAAATGAACTCTATCTTGGTGCCAATGTCCAAGAAGAGGTTGGTCTGCGTGGTGCTCATACATCTACAACTAAGTTTGATCCAGAAGTTTTCCTAGCTGTTGACTGTTCACCTGCTGGTGATGTTTATGGTGGTCAAGGTAAGATTGGGGATGGAACCTTGATTCGCTTCTACGATCCAGGTCACTTGCTCCTCCCAGGTATGAAGGATTTCCTTTTGACAACGGCTGAAGAAGCTGGCATCAAGTACCAATACTACTGTGGAAAAGGCGGAACAGACGCTGGAGCAGCTCATCTGAAAAATGGTGGTGTCCCATCTACAACTATCGGTGTCTGCGCTCGTTATATCCATTCTCACCAAACCCTCTACGCTATGGATGACTTCCTAGAAGCTCAAGCTTTCTTGCAAGCCTTGGTGAAAAAATTGGATCGTTCAACGGTTGATTTGATTAAAAATTATTAAGCATAAGGGAGGCGGTCAGGATGGCAGAACCAAACCTAGAAAGCCTTATAAAAGATCTCTATAACCATGCTCGTCAGGGTTTGAGTGAAGATTTAGTTGCTACTCTTCTAGAGACTGCTAAAAAACTACCTACTACAAATGAGCAATTACTAGCAGTCCGACTCTCAGGACTTGTCAATCGTGAATTGCTCACCAATCCCAAACACCCAGCACCTGAATTAATCAATTTGGCTCGCTTTATCAAAAGAGAAGAAGCCAAGTACAGGGGCACTGCAGTTTCTGCTATCATGTTTGGTGAACTCTTTAAAATGCTTTGATTCCATTGTGAATCAAAGCATTTTTTATATGCTCCAAAAGAAATTCTTGATGAGGAGACGAAAAAAGCCATCCCATTCAGGATAGCTTTTAGGTACTTAGATTTGTTCAGCGATGACCTTTTCAGCTAGGTTCATAGCATGGTCAGACACACGAGTGTAGTGAGAAATGATGTCGATAAAGTTGACCCCAGCCTGTGTAGAACACTCACCCTTGTTAAGGCGTTTGATGTGGGTCTTTCTGAGAACGCGTTCCATATTGTTGATTTCTTTATGGCGTTCAATCAGACTCTGAGCTTTTTCAATATCATTGTTTTCCACACTATCAAGGGCATCCTTGATAAATGCAGTTGTTGCTTGATAAATCTCAGCTAATTCCTGCAAAGCTGCTTCAGAGAACTGAACATTCTTACGTTGAAGGTAGTCGGTTAGGTTGAGCAAGCCTTCTGCATGGTCCCCAATTCGTTCCAAATCACGAGATGAATCCAGAATGTTGGTCAACACTTCGCTTTCCTTTTGACTCAAGGATTCGCTTGAGAGTCTGATGAGGTAACGAGTGAGTTTTTCATCGATGGTGTTGATGGCTTCCTCTGTCTTGTGCCCTTTTTCAGCTACCTTTTCATCCAAACCGATGATATAGCTATAAGAAAGGTCAAAAGCTTTGGCTGCATAGTTCCCCAAGTGCAAGAGTTCTTTTTTGGCATTTCCTAGGGCAATAGAAGGAGATTGCTGGATAAGTTGCTCATCAAGATAAAGAGGCTCGTACTTAACAACTTCGTCTTCGCCAGGGATAATCTTGGTTACAAAGTAGGCCAAGGCTCCGATGAATGGAAATTGTACAATGGTATTGCTTACGTTAAAGGCACCGTGAGAGAAGGCGATGGTCATCTCAGGTGAGAGATGAAGTAAAGCTTGGAAATACTCAATCATAGCAGTGAAGGGGCCTAATAGGATTAAGCAAAGAATAGTTCCTAAAACGTTAAAGGTAACGTGAGTTGCCGCAACACGTTTCGCAGAGATATTGGCTCCAGCTGCAGCGATGATGACTGTTAAGGTCGTCCCGATATTATCTCCGAAGAGAACTGGTAGCGAACCTTTAAGGTCAAGGAAGCCACCTGCATAGAGACCTTGTAGAATCCCGATAGTTGCAGAAGAGGCCTGAATGAGGACAGTAATCACCGCACCAGCAAAAACTCCCAACACAGGATTTTGTCCTAAGGTTACCATATATTCCTTGAATTGTGGTAAATCTTTAAGAGGACTCATACCGGCACTGATGAGGTTAAGGGCGTAGAAGATTCCCCCAACACCAAACAGGATGCGCCCGATATTGTTTGCTGTTCTGTTTTTTGTAAAGAAGAGGAACATGGTTCCAAGGAAAATCAGAGGTAAAGCATACTCGCCTAGTTTGAAACCGATGATAAAGGAAGTAACAGTGGTTCCGATGTTGGCCCCCATGATAATTCCGATAGCCTGTCTAAGAGTGAGAAGACTAGCGCTGACCAGCCCAACCGTGATAACTGTAACCCCTGTACTTGACTGAATGAGGGCAGTCACGACAATCCCGACTAGAACACCTAAAAAGGGGTTGCTAGTGTACTTGTCAATGTAAAAACGAAGGCGATCTCCAGCAGCTTGTTGCAAACCGTCTCCCATGGTCTTGATACTGTATAAAAACAGTCCTAGACCTCCTAAAAAGTGAAATAAAATTTCCTGCCAATTAATGGACATTTCTTTTTCCTCCGGAAAATAATAACGGAATTTCTCCTATTCTATTTTAAAGGATAAAAGTAAATCTCACAAGTGTTTAGCTGAAATTTTCATAAGAAACAAGGACTTTCTTTTAAAATGAGAGATAGATTCCCTTTAAGATAGATGATTTATGGGATTGTGTCCAAATTTTACTGATTATTGTCCTAGTTAAAGTTTTTATGTTAAATAGATTGACATCGCTTTCATATAGGATAAAATGAAGATGATCCTGTTCTGGTGGTGCGCACTGAGAACAGTTACTTTTTATCAAAAAGTAAAGCGCTTACTTTATATTTTATTAGGAGGATAAGATGAAAAATCTATTTTTTGAAAAACGTTGCCGTTACAGTATTCGTAAGCTGTCAATCGGGGCTTGTTCCTTGATGATTGGTTCAGCTCTATTTGCAAGCCCAGCTCTTGCTGAACAAGTCGCAGTCCCTGAAACAGCTGCAAATACGAGCGCCCAAGCTACAAGCGCTAGTGAAACAGCTAATCCAGATACTGCAGCCCTTGAAAAACAATTAGAGGAAACAGAGAACAAAGTAGCTGAGCAACCCATTTCAGAAAACACTCCAGCAATAACGGATTTGGTTAATGAAAAAGAAGAAGCGAAGCCAGCTCTGACAGATAAAGCTGAAAAACCTGCTCAACCAACTGATAAAGAAGAAGTTAAACCAGAGGAGGTTCCTCAAGTAGCTGAGAAGAAAGCCGACAAACCAAGTCTAGCAGACGTTCCTAAAAATGAAGAAAAGAGTCTCCGACCAAAAGAAATCAAATTTGATACTTGGGAAGATTTGTTAAAATGGGAACCGGGTGCGCGTGAGGATGATCCCATTAACCGTTCATCAGTTGAACTCGCCAAGCGCCATAGAGGCCAGTTGGTTAATGAAAAAGCAAGCAGAAGAGCTAAGGTTCAGGCACTAGCAAACACCAACTCAAAGGCCAAAGACCACGCTTCTGTAGGTGGAGAAGAATTCAAGGCATACGCCTTTGATTACTGGCAATACTTGGATTCCATGGTCTTCTGGGAAGGTCTAGTTCCAACTCCAGATGTCATTGATGCAGGCCACCGCAACGGAGTTCCCGTTTATGGAACCCTATTTTTCAACTGGTCAAACAGCATTGCCGACCAAGAGAAATTTGCCGCTGCCTTGAAACAAGATGAAGATGGCACTTTCCCAATTGCACGCAAACTCGTTGATCTAGCTAAATACTATGGCTTTGATGGCTATTTTATCAACCAAGAAACAACGGGGGAGTTGGTAGCACCTCTTGGTGAAAAAATGCGCCAATTCATGCTCTATACAAAAGAATACGCAGCTAAAGTCAACCATCCAATCAAGTATGCTTGGTACGATGCCATGACCTACAAATACGGCCGTTACCACGAAGATGGTCTTGGTGATTACAACTACCAGTTTATGCAAAAAGAAGGAGACAAGGTCCCTGCAGATCAATTCTTTGCTAACTTCAACTGGAACAAGGAAAAAAATGACCACTCTGTAGAGATGGCAAAATGGCTAGAACGTAGTCAATATGATGTCTTTGCAGGCTTGGAATTGCAACAAGGTGGCTCTTATAAGACCAAAGTCAAATGGGATGCCCTCTTAGATGAAAAAGGCAAGTTGCGTTTGTCACTTGGACTTTTTGCACCCGATACGATTACCAGTCTAGGAAAAACAGGCGAAGACTACCACAAGAATGAAGATATCTTCTTTACAGGATACCAAGGAGATCCAACGGCTCAAAAACCAGCGGATAAAGAGTGGTATGGAATTGCCAATTTAGTTGCGGACCGCACACCAGCAGTAGGCCGGACCTTCACCACCTCCTTTAATACAGGTCATGGAAGAAAGTGGTTTGTAGACGGTAAAGTTTCTAAGGATTCTGAGTGGAACTACCGTTCTGTTTCAGGTGTCTTACCAACATGGCGCTGGTGGCAGACTTCGACGAGGGGAAAACTCCATGCAGAATATGATTTTACAGATGCCTATAATGGTGGGAACTCCCTTAAATTCTCAGGTGATGTAGCTGGTAAGACGGACCAGGATGTGAATTTGTATTCTACCAAATTAGAAGTAACTGAAAACACCAAACTTCGTGTTGCCCACAAGGGAGGAAAAGGCTCGAAAGTTTATATGGCCTTCTCTACGACTCCAGATTACAAATTTGAGAATGCAGACGCATGGAAAGAACTGACTCTTTCTGACAACTGGAAGAATGAAGAATTTGACCTTAGCTCACTAGCTGGAAAAACCATCTATGCAGTCAAACTCTTCTTCGAACATGAAGGGGCTGTAAAAGATTATCAGTTCAACTTAGGTCAATTAACCGTTTCAGACAATCACCAAGCGCCACAAGCCCCGACGGGACTTTCTGTTGTGAAACAATCTCTCAAGAATGCCCAAGAAGCTGAAGCGGTGGTCCAGTTTGCGGGTAACCAAGATGCGGATTTCTATGAAGTCTACGAAAAAGATGGGGATAACTGGCGTTTGTTAACAGGATCATCTGCTTCAACCATCTACTTGCCAAAAGTTAGCCGCTCTGCTAATGCGACTGGTAGGACTCAGGAATTGAAAGTCGTTGCAGTAGGTAAAAATGGACTTCGTTCTGAAGCGGCGACGACGTCCTTTAACTGGGGGATGACAGTTCAGGATACGACTCTCCCAAGACCTTTGGCTGAAAATATTGTTCCAGGAGCAACGGTTATCGGTAGCACTTTCCCAAATACTGAAGGCGGTGAAGGTATCGAAGGCATGTTGAACGGTACCATTACTAGCTTGTCAGATAAGTGGTCTTCAGCTCAGTTGAGCGGTAGTGTGGATATTCGCTTGACCCAACCACGCCGTGTTGTTAGATGGGTCATGGATCATGCAGGAGCTGGTGGTGAGTCTGTTAACGATGGTTTGATGAACACCAAGGACTTTGATCTTTACTACAAGGATACAGATGGCGAGTGGAAACTAGCTAAGGAAGTCCGTGGCAATAAAGCGCACGTTACAGATATCACTCTTGATAAACCAATCACTGCTCAAGACTGGCGCCTAAAAGTTATCACTTCGGACAACGGAACACCTTGGAAGGCCATTCGTATCTACAACTGGAAGATGTACGAAACATTAGATACAGAAAGTCAAAATATTCCAATGGCTAAGGTAGCGGCTCGTTCACTTGGAAACCACCAAGTTCAACTAGGCTTCTCTGATGTTCCGGCAGGCGCAACCATCACCGTTTACGACAAGGCAGATTCACAAACACCAATTGCAACTTTGAAGTCTGAAAATGGTGGCGACTTGGCAACAGCGCCATTGGGCTTTGACAAGCAACCCAATCTCCTCTACTATCGTACCCAACTACCTGGCAAAGAAATCAGTAACACCTTGGCTGTAGCGATTCCACAGGATGAAAGAAAAATTAAATCTGTCAGCCTTGAAAAAGGACCTAAGAAGACAGTTTATAAAGAAGGAGAAAAACTTGACCTTAGAGGCGGAACACTCCGTGTTCAATACGAAGGGGAACAAGCCGACGAGCTGATTAACCTCACTCACTCAGGTGTGACGGTATCTGGATATAACGCTTATCAAAAAGGGAAACAGAAGCTTACAGTCAGCTACCTTGGGCTTCCAGTTACTGGTGATTTAAACGTACAAGTGATAGGACGAGACCAAGCAAAACCGAAAGAAGTAGCAGGATTGTACATTACTCAGAAACCGAAAACAGACTATCTAGTAGGTGATCAACTGGATCTTGCAGAAGGTCGCTTCGGCGTTCTCTATGATGATGAGACAGAAGAAAGTCATGCCTTCACGGACCAAGGTGTTGAAATTACGGGCTACGATGCTCAGAAAACTGGACGCCAGACCTTGACCCTGCATTATAAGGGGCACACAGCTGAGTTCGATGTCTTGGTTTCTCCAAAGGCTGCAGTCAATGATGAATACCTCAAACAAGAAATCACTGCTGCCCAAGGTCGCCAGTCAACCCTTGCCTATACCTTCTCAAGTGAGGACAAACAAGCGGTGCTAGTAGAGAAGCTCAATGCAGCGAAAGCTGTAGCAGAAAACCACAATGCTAGTCAAGAGGAAGTCAACCGAGCTTTGAATGAGTTGAAACAAGCAGGGACAGACTTGGATGGAAATCAACGTTATCAGACTGCTAGAGAAGAATTGGAAGGTTTGCTCGAATCCCTTCGTGAAAAAGATCCTAAAGCTAAGTTGATTGAACAAGCAGAAACTTTATTAGCTTCAGAGATGCCAACTCCACAAGCTTTTGCGGACATGAAAGAAAAGCTGAGCAAGAAACTAGCCTCTGTAGAAGAAAGCCATCATGTTGGTAGCATGGATCCAAGTGAAGTAGCCCCAACAGTTGAAGCCCTCCCTGAACTAGTTGTTGAAACTGAAACAACAGCCTTTGAACATCAGGAGCGACCAAACGCCGAGCTTCTCAAAGGACAACGCCAGCTAGTTCAAGCAGGAGCGGAAGGCCAAGTTCATCACTTTGTAGAAGTAGATATCCAAGGCAAACGCACCCTTCGTTCAACTGAAGTTCTCAAGGAAGCAATCCCAGAAATTACCGAAGTTGGTACAAAAGTTCTGTCAAGTAACCAACCGGCTGAGGGAGTAAAAGATCTAGTTTTAGAAATTCTGAAACTAGAAATTGAAGAGGATACAGTGGCCTTCGAGCGTCAAGAGCGACCAAATGAAGTCCTTCTAAAAGGACAACGCCAGCTAGTTCAAGCAGGTGTGGAAGGGCGAGTTCGTCACTTGGTAGAAGTAGATACCCAAGGCAATCGCACCCTTCGTTCAACTGAAGTTCTCAAGGAAGCTATCCCAGAAATCACCGAAGTTGGAACAACAGAAGAGCTAGACTCACAAACAACAGACCAAGCGCCTTTAGTAGCATCGACAAAAGTTGAAGAAGCAAGTAAAGAGCTTCCAAATACTGGTGTAGAAACAGATGCCAGTCTAGTAGCGCTGGGACTTCTTGGAGTAATGAGTGGCTATGGCTTGCTTGCTAGAAAGAAGAAAGAAGACTAATCGGATTTCCTCATAAAAATTAAAACAAGGTTTGACTGTAGATCAGTCAGACCTTGTTTTTAGTTTTGAAATTGAAGAGTAAATTTGAAACTAGATTTTTGTTATTCAATTCCTTGAATAAATTTTTGGAAACGATAGGTGTCAAAATAAATATTGGATGCAACTAATTTATCAAACTGATCGAATTTCAGAAATTCTGCGACATCCAGTTCTAGTTCTTTTCCTTGAGGAGAATGTAGACGGTAGCGATTTAAAGCTGATACAGTTCGACCATCAACAAGTAATTGCTTCACTTCAAGATGCTGGCTCAAAGCATAGAATTGGCCTGCTCCTTGCAAATAAATATCACGTCCTTGTCGAATTTCTATACTATCGCACACGCCATAATCAAAGTTTTCAGCTACGAAATCTTCCCAGCCTCCCTCATTTACTGCCGTAAAATAGCTTTCTGCAAGTGTTTTTGTATACATTTGGAACCTCCTGTAAAATAATTGGGCCATGATGAATATCACGAAATATTTTGCCCACTTAAGAGTATACAAAAGGCAATATGACTACAGGTTGTCATATTGCTGAAGATTTTTTTGAAGAGTATCAATTAATTTATCCTGCAGTTCTTTTGGTGATATGATTTTTACTTGATGAGCAAAGCTTAAAATCAATTCGAAAAATGCCGGTGTCAATGCTCTGAAAGCATGTACCTTTATTCTGGTTTGCTCAATAGTGATTTCTTCTTCTGTGAAATGGTCATAAATCTTTGGAAGTGCAAATATTGTAAAAACTAGTTCGATTTCCTCTCTTTGTCCCTCCACTTTATTTTTGGGGGGATTTAAAAAAAGGTCTAACTTTTCTTGAGATAAACGTGGATAATCGAATGGTTTATCTTTTATCTCCACTAGTTCTAGTTCACGAATTCGAGTTAATTTAAAAATACGAAAATCAAATCTTTCTAAGCAGTAGCCGATAACATACCAAGCATTCAGTTTATAGATCAATCTGTATGGGATAACAGTTCGCTGACTTTTCTCTTGTTTTTTCGAATAGTAGGAAAAGGAAATTTTCTTCCCAGTTTGTATCGCTTCCTCAATTTCTAGTAAATAATTTGTATTAAGAGTCCAGGAACTGAGATCAAAGTAAAAAGGACTGTTTGTTCTTACAATATCTTGGGAAGACAGCTTGTGTTCGATACTTGTCAAGACTTGAATGACCAACGATTTTACTAACATTTTGGCTCATATTAATGATAAACTGTCTCTCTTCCTCAGTGAAAAAGTTTCTGTCTATCTTATAGTCACTTGGTATATAGAAACCTCCCTTATCTCCACGTTCCGAATAGATTGGAATCCCCGCTAAACTGAGTGTATCCATGTCCCTATATACAGTTCGAGTAGATATTTCAAACCTCTCTGCAATCTCTTTAGCTGTTATTCTCTTCTTATTTAAAAGAGACAGTAAAATATAGATTAGTCTTTCTAATTTCATGGTAGCAATTCCCCTTCTTTTAATTTCAAATAGCACAAACTGAAGAAACTATTTTAGTTATATTGTATAATAAAAAACCTAGCAATTCAAAAAGAAGGACTGTAGAGTTTAGAATATTAAGGATTAAAATCTTAGAAAAAGGATAGTATAGAAGTAATTAGGCAGATTAATCAATAAATTTGCCTAAATTATTCCAACCGAATTATGTGAAGATTACTATTTCCCGCATTGCAATCCTAGGTTTTTAGGTTAATAGATAGAAGAATGAACAAGAAAAGTTTAGGGTTTTTCTATCTCTTTTGCGGATTTTGTGATATAATTAACACGTATAAAAAAAGAAGGAGTCATATCTAATGGCAAAATTGACTGTTAAAGACGTTGACTTGAAAGGGAAAAAAGTTCTCGTTCGTGTTGACTTCAACGTACCTGTTAAAGATGGCGTGATTACCAATGACAACCGTATCACTGCAGCTCTTCCAACTATCAAGTACATCCTTGAACAAGGTGGACGCGCAATCCTCTTCTCTCACCTTGGACGTGTAAAAGAAGAAGCAGACAAAGAAGGTAAATCACTTGCTCCTGTAGCTGCTGACTTGGCTGCTAAATTGGGACAAGAAGTTAAATTTATCCCAGGTGTTACACGTGGTGCTGAATTGGAAGCCGCTATTAACGCTCTTGAAGATGGACAAGTTCTCTTGGTTGAAAACACTCGTTTCGAAGATGTTGACGGCAAGAAAGAATCTAAAAATGATCCTGAGCTTGGTAAATACTGGGCATCACTTGGAGATGGCATCTTCGTAAACGATGCATTCGGTACAGCTCACCGTGCACACGCATCTAACGTTGGTATCTCAGCAAACGTTGAAAAAGCAGTTGCTGGTTTCCTTCTTGAAAACGAAATTGCCTACATTCAAGAAGCAGTTGAAGCTCCAGAACGTCCATTCGTAGCGATTCTTGGTGGTTCAAAAGTTTCAGACAAGATCGGTGTTATCGAAAACTTGCTTGAAAAAGCTGATAAAGTTCTTATCGGTGGTGGGATGACTTACACATTCTACAAAGCTCAAGGTATCGAAATCGGTAACTCACTTGTAGAAGAAGACAAATTGGATGTTGCGAAATCTCTTCTTGAAAAAGCAAACGGCAAATTGATCTTACCAGTTGACTCAAAAGAAGCAAACGCATTTGCAGACTACACTGAAGTGAAAGACACTGAAGGTGAAGCAGTTGATCCAGGCTTCCTTGGTTTGGATATCGGTCCAAAATCTATCGCTAAATTCGATCAAGAATTGACTGGTGCGAAGACAGTTGTATGGAACGGACCAATGGGTGTATTTGAAAACCCAGACTTCCAAGCTGGTACAATCGGTGTGATGGATGCTATCGTGAAACAACCAGGTGTGAAATCAATCATCGGTGGTGGTGACTCAGCTGCTGCAGCCATCAACCTTGACCGTGCAGACAAGTTCTCATGGATTTCTACTGGTGGTGGAGCATCAATGGAACTTCTTGAAGGTAAAGTTCTTCCAGGACTTGCGGCCTTGACTGAAAAATAAGATTTTATAAATGAATCAAAGAAAAGAGGAACTCTGTTTCCTCTTTTTTATAGCCTAAATTAAAAACGCTTCCTATTGATTTTTACTCATAAAATCAACTGATTTATGTTAAAATGGTAGTAGAAAGTTGAGATTATGAGTTATTTTAAAAAATATAAATTTGATAAGTCACAGTTCAAACTTGGTATGCGGACTTTTAAAACGGGAATTGCCGTTTTTCTAGTTCTTTTGATTTTTGGCTTTTTTGGCTGGAAAGGTCTTCAAATCGGTGCTTTGACAACGGTTTTTAGTCTGAGGGAGAGTTTTGATAAGAGTGTCCATTTTGGGACTTCACGTATTCTAGGAAATAGTATCGGTGGTTTCTACGCTCTTATCTTTTTTCTCTTAAATACCTTATTTCACGGAGCCTTTTGGGTGACCTTGGTGGTTGTTCCAATCTGCACTATGTTAACCATTATGACAAATGTGGCCATGAATAATAAATCAGGGGTTATTGGTGGTGTAGCAGCTATGTTAATCATTACCCTATCAATACCGAGCGGTGAAACAATTTTGTACGTGTTTGCGCGCGTATCGGAAACTTTCATGGGAGTTTTTGTCGCAATTCTCGTAAATTATGATATTGATCGTATTCATCTCTTTTTAGAGAAAAAAGAAAAATAATGTTACATTTTATGACATTATCAATTGACGTTTGTCTTTTTTTAGACTATAATAGACAGAAAGAAGGAAAATGTAAATGAAGGAAAAAGAATTTCGCCGAAATATGGCTGTTTTTCCTATCGGCAGTGTTATGAAGTTGACCGATCTATCGGCGCGTCAGATTCGTTATTACGAAGATCAAGAGTTGATTAAACCTGATCGAAACGAAGGAAACCGTCGCATGTATTCGTTGAATGATATGGATCGTCTGCTTGAAATCAAAGATTATATCTCTGAAGGCCACAATATCGCTGCCATTAAGAAAAAATATGCTGAACGTGAGGCGAAGTCCAAGAAAGTGGTGAGTCAGACAGAGGTGCGTCGCGCACTTCATAATGAACTCCTCCAGCAGGGACGCTTTGCTTCAGCACATTCACCTTTTGGTCGCGGTTAGGCAATCGCAAGTAGTCATATATTAAGGAGAAAAACCATGCCAATCACAGCTGCAGATATTCGTCGTGAAGTCAAGGAAAAAAATGTTACCTTTATTCGTCTCATGTTCTCAGATATTTTGGGAACGATGAAAAACGTCGAAATTCCTGCTACAGATGAACAGTTAGATAAAGTCTTGTCAAACAAGGCTATGTTTGATGGATCTTCTATTGAAGGTTTTGTACGTATCAATGAGTCAGATATGTACTTGTACCCAGACTTGGATACATGGACAGTCTTCCCTTGGGGAGATGAAAACGGAAGTGTTGCAGGTTTGATCTGTGATGTCTATACAACAGAAGGTAAACCATTTGCAGGTGACCCTCGTGGCAATTTGAAATGTGCACTTCGTCATATGGAAGAAGTAGGATTCAAATCCTTCAACCTTGGTCCAGAACCAGAATTCTTCCTATTTAAGCTGGATGAAAATGGGGATCCGACTCTTGAAGTAAATGACAAGGGTGGCTACTTCGATTTGGCACCTACAGACCTTGCGGACAATACACGTCGTGAAATCGTTAATGTCTTGACTAAAATGGGATTTGAAGTAGAAGCAAGTCACCACGAGGTTGCGGTTGGACAACACGAAATTGACTTCAAGTATGATGAAGTCCTCCGTGCCTGTGACAAGATTCAAATCTTTAAACTCGTTGTTAAAACGATTGCTCGTAAACACGGTCTTTACGCAACCTTTATGGCAAAACCAAAATTTGGTATCGCTGGATCAGGTATGCACTGTAATATGTCCTTGTTTGATGCAGAAGGAAACAATGCCTTCTTTGATCCAAATGATCCAAAAGGAATGCAGTTGTCTGAAACGGCCTACCATTTCCTTGGTGGTTTGATCAAGCATGCCTACAACTATACTGCCATCATGAACCCAACAGTTAACTCATACAAACGTTTGGTTCCAGGTTATGAAGCACCTGTTTACATTGCTTGGGCTGGTCGTAACCGTTCGCCACTTGTGCGTGTACCAGCTTCACGTGGTATGGGAACTCGTCTTGAGTTGCGTTCAGTGGACCCAATGGCAAACCCATACATCGCTATGGCGGTTCTTTTGGAAGTTGGTTTGCATGGTATTGAAAATAAAATCGAAGCACCAGCTCCTATCGAAGAAAATATCTACATCATGACAGCAGAAGAGCGTAAGGAAGCTGGAATTACTGACCTTCCATCAACGCTTCACAACGCCTTGAAAGCTTTGACTGAAGATGAAGTAGTCAAGGCTGCCCTAGGAGATCACATCTACACGAGCTTCCTTGAAGCTAAACGTATCGAGTGGGCTAGCTATGCAACCTTTGTGTCACAATGGGAAGTTGATAATTATTTAGATCTTTACTAATATAGAAGAAAGATTGCCTGAGGGTGATCTTTTTTTCTTGTGTTTTATATCGGGGTGTGATATAGTTTATATAACGAGGTACGATATATCGAACTGAATAGAAGGTGATTATAAATGGAATTAACAGATAAGATCAGGCGTGTTTACCTTCCCATGACTGAAACAGGTTTTTATATCTTGTTTTGTTTACAGAAGGAGAACCATGGATATGGTATCACACAAAAGGTCAAGGAGATGACTGATTCGCAAGTTTCGATTAGTCCTGGAACTATGTATGGAACCTTGTCAAAGATGGAAAAGGATGGCTTGATTTCTTTTGTCCGAGAGGAGGAAAAACGGAAAATCTATCAGATTACAGACTTGGGACGCAAAGTCTTAGATATTGAATTGAAACGTATTGAACGGCTCTATAGAAACAGTTTGGAGGAAGTATGATGGAAAAGAAAATTGTTTATCGAATTTTTACAATTGCGGATTATGAGAGGGAAGCTCTATACTTTAGAGAAATGCATGCTAAGGGCTGGAAACTTAGGAAAGTAAGCTATTCTATTTTATTGTTTGTAGTTAAGTATACTTTTGAAAAATGTCAGCCTGAGCAAGTATCTTATCAGTTGGATTTTTACCCAATGGAAAAATCAGAGAGAGCCTCCTATTTACAATTATTTAAAGACTGTGGCTGGGAGCATATTACCGACTTTAATAGTTTTTCCTATTTTAGAAAAGTACATTCTGAAATTGAATCGGATGTAGAATTTGAAATTTATAACGATGCGGCTGGCAAGTTAGCTATGATCAAGCGGATTTTAATAATGCGAATGTTCCCTATTTTTCTTCTATTTTCAGCTCTGCTATTGGTTTTCTCAAAGTTACTCACTGGAAAAGGTTATTTCAGTTGGGAAGTGTTTTTGATTGTCATAATAGATTGTGTTTTATTGATCGTTTTTGTGATTCAGATTTCTTATATTTTTTGGAGATTGTTTCAAAAGTGGAGAGAATTATCTGATAAATAAAACCATGTATGTTTTCTGATTTGGAGGTAAGACAATGAATAGCAAAGTACAATTTCGGATTTTCACCATTGTTGATTTGGACAAGGGAGAAGAGTATTTGCGTGAGATGCACTTGAAAGGCTGGAGATATAGAACGAGTCGTTTTGGTTTTTTCTATTTTAGCCAATGCCAACCTGACGATGTCATCTACCGTATCTATGATTCTAGATTTCTTAAAAAGTATAAGCATGAACTGCAAGATTTTAGAAATAGCGGTTGGGAATTGATAGAAACAGGTTTTTGTTCAATTCTTCGTAAACCAACTTCTGATATACTTTCAGAGGAGAAAGTCTATATGAGTAAGGGTCTCAGATGGGAAGTTATGCGGTCTAGACTTCGTTCCTGTATAGCCACTTTTTCAGGTGGTCTTGTTGTTTGCATGAGTTTGTATCGAGAAAACTTGTCTCAGTCTTTCTTTATTATTTTCGTTTTATACACTTGTTTAATTTCTTATCTAATCTACGGCTTTTTTAGACTTAAAAGGAAATACCAAGTAGATGAGAAGTAAGTTTCTAGGTCTTTAGACTGATTTTTAGCACTCTTGGTAAAAGAGTGCTAATTTTTTGAGTTTTTGTCTTGACATTCTCTTCTAAGGGTGTATAATAGAATCATGAGTTAGCACTTGAGTACATAGAGTGCTAATCGATCGGACAGAGAGGAGTGATGAGATGGTTACAGAGCGTCAGCAGGATATTTTAAATCTGATTATTGACATCTTTACCAAAACGCACGAACCTGTCGGATCCAAAGCCTTGCAAGAGTCTATTAACTCTAGCAGTGCAACCATTCGTAATGACATGGCGGCTCTAGAGAAGCAGGGTTTGCTTGAGAAGGCTCATACTTCAAGCGGTCGGATGCCAAGTGTTGCTGGTTTTCAGTACTATGTGAAACATTCACTGGATTTTGACAGACTAGCTGAAAATGAGGTTTATGAGATTGTCAAAGCCTTTGATCAGGAATTCTTCAAGCTAGAGGATATTCTGCAAGAGGCCGCTAATCTACTGACAGACCTGAGTGATTGCACGGTAGTAGCACTGGATGTTGAGCCGAGCAGGCAACGGTTGACAGCCTTTGATATCGTTGTTTTGGGACAACATACAGCCTTGGCAGTATTTACCCTAGACGAGTCCCGAACGGTTACCAGTCAATTTCTGATTCCAAGAAACTTCTTGCAGGAAGATTTGCTGAAACTGAAGAGCATCATTCAAGAACGTTTCTTGGGGCACACTGTTCTAGATATTCACTACAAGATTCGGACAGAGATTCCGCAGATTATCCAGCGTTACTTCACAACTACGGACAATGTCATGGATCTCTTTGAACATATCTTTAGGGAAATGTTTAACGAAAACATTGTAGTGGCGGGCAAGGTCAATCTCTTGAATTTTGCCAATCTGACAGCCTATCAGTTCTTTGACCAACTACAGAAAGTGGCTCTGGAGATTCGTGAGGGTCTGCATGGAGATCAAATGCAAAATGTCCGTGTTGCGGACAGTCAAGAGTCTTGTCTAGCTAACTTGGCGGTGATTAGCAGTAAATTCCTCATTCCTTATCGAGGTTTTGGAATTCTAGCGATTATCGGTCCGGTCAATCTGGATTACCAGCAATTGGTCAACCAAGTCAATGTGGTCAATCGTGTTTTGACCATGAAGTTGACAGATTTTTATCGCTACCTCAACAGTAATCATTACGAAGTAAATTAATTTTGAAATCATTAAAGGAGGCGAAAATGGCCCAAGATATAAAAAATGAAGAAGTAAAAGAAGAGGAAGTTGTGGAAACAGTTGAAGAAACAACTCCTGAAAAGTCAGAGTTAGACTTGGCAAATGAACGTGCGGACGAGTTTGAAAATAAATATCTTCGTGCTCATGCAGAAATGCAAAATATTCAACGCCGTGCCAATGAAGAACGTCAAAACTTGCAATGTTATCGTAGCCAGGACTTGGCGAAAGCAATCTTACCATCGCTTGACAACCTAGAACGTGCGCTTGCTGTTGAAGGGTTAACAGATGATGTGAAGAAAGGCTTGGAAATGGTCCAAGAAAGTTTGGTACATGCCTTAAAAGAAGAAGGAATCGAAGAAATTGCAGCTGACGGCGAATTTGACCATAACTATCATATGGCCATCCAAACTCTCCCAGCAGACGATGAACATCCAGCAGATACCATCGCCCAAGTCTTTCAAAAAGGCTATAAACTCCATGACCGCATCCTACGCCCAGCCATGGTAGTTGTTTATAACTAAGATACAAAGCCTGTAAAAAGCTCACAGTAAAAATAGGAGATTGACGAAGTGTTCGATGAACACAAGAAAATCTATCTTTTTTACCCAGAGCTTAGGGCGTGTTCGATTAGGCAATTCTGACGGTTGCAACATACATAATAGAAAACTTGTCCGAAACGACAATAAACTATGAAAGAAAGATAAAAAGCAAGCCGGAGGCTTGCAAGGAAGATATTTCCCACCACCTGAGGGAAGTATCAAAAAGAAAAAATAAGATAAAATTTAAGGAGAAAAACACATGTCTAAAATTATCGGTATTGACTTAGGTACAACAAATTCAGCAGTTGCAGTTCTTGAAGGAACTGAAAGCAAAATCATCGCAAACCCAGAAGGAAACCGTACAACTCCATCTGTAGTATCATTCAAAAACGGTGAAATCATCGTTGGTGATGCCGCAAAACGTCAAGCAGTTACAAACCCAGATACAGTGATCTCTATCAAATCTAAGATGGGAACTTCTGAAAAAGTTTCTGCTAATGGTAAAGAATACACTCCACAAGAAATCTCAGCTATGATCCTTCAATACTTGAAAGGTTACGCTGAAGAATACCTTGGTGAAAAAGTAACTAAAGCGGTTATCACAGTTCCAGCTTACTTTAACGATGCTCAACGTCAAGCAACCAAAGACGCTGGTAAAATCGCTGGTCTTGAAGTAGAACGTATCGTCAACGAACCAACTGCAGCAGCTCTTGCATACGGTTTGGACAAGACTGACAAAGAAGAAAAAATCTTGGTATTCGACCTTGGTGGAGGTACATTTGACGTCTCTATCCTTGAACTCGGTGATGGTGTCTTCGACGTATTGGCGACTGCAGGGGATAACAAACTCGGTGGTGACGACTTTGACCAAAAAATTATTGACCACATGATTGCAGAATTCAAGAAAGAAAACGGTATTGATTTGTCTACTGACAAGATGGCAATGCAACGTTTGAAAGATGCGGCTGAAAAAGCTAAGAAAGACCTTTCTGGTGTAACTTCAACACAAATCAGCTTGCCATTCATCACTGCTGGTGAGGCTGGACCTCTTCACTTGGAAATGACTTTGACTCGTGCGAAATTTGACGATTTGACTCGTGATCTTGTTGAACGTACAAAAGTTCCAGTTCGTCAAGCCCTTTCAGATGCAGGTTTGAGTTTGTCAGAAATCGACGAAGTTATCCTTGTTGGTGGTTCAACTCGTATCCCAGCCGTTGTAGAAGCTGTTAAGGCTGAAACTGGTAAAGAACCAAACAAATCAGTAAACCCTGACGAAGTTGTTGCCATGGGTGCTGCTATCCAAGGTGGTGTAATCACTGGTGATGTGAAAGACGTTGTCCTTCTTGATGTAACACCATTGTCACTCGGTATCGAAACAATGGGTGGTGTCTTCACAAAACTTATCGATCGCAACACTACTATTCCAACATCTAAATCACAAGTCTTCTCAACTGCAGCGGACAACCAACCAGCCGTTGATATCCACGTTCTTCAAGGTGAACGCCCAATGGCAGCAGATAACAAGACTCTTGGACGCTTCCAATTGACTGACATCCCAGCTGCACCTCGTGGAATTCCTCAAATCGAAGTAACATTTGACATCGACAAGAATGGTATTGTGTCTGTTAAGGCCAAAGACCTTGGAACTCAAAAAGAACAAACAATTGTTATCCAATCAAACTCAGGTTTGACTGATGAAGAAATCGACCGCATGATGAAAGATGCAGAAGCAAACGCTGAAGCAGATAAGAAACGTAAAGAAGAAGTAGACCTTCGTAACGAAGTAGACCAAGCAATCTTTGCGACTGAAAAGACAATCAAGGAAACTGAAGGAAAAGGCTTCGATGCAGAGCGTGACGCTGCCCAAGCTGCCCTTGATGACCTTAAGAAAGCGCAAGAAGACAACAACTTGGACGAAATGAAAGCAAAACTTGAAGCATTGAACGAAAAAGCTCAAGGACTTGCTGTTAAACTCTACGAACAAGCCGCAGCAGCACAACAAGCTCAAGCAGGAGCAGAAGGCGCACAAGCAACAGGAAACGCAGGCGATGACGTCGTAGACGGAGAGTTTACGGAAAAATAAGATGCAAAGCCCGTTAAAACCTCACAGTGAAAATAGGAAATCTGATGCAGAAACTTTAGTTTCTAGGAAGATTTGCACCTAAAGGTAGCCATATCTGTAGTTCGCTAAAGCGAAAACAGCTACGTCTCTTTTTCACCAAGAGGTTAGGGCGTGCTCAATTCGGTAAGATGTTGAGGCGTTAAAAAAACGAAAGAAAAATAGGAAGCCATCGCCTTGTGCGATGCACAAAAGATGGCTTATCTTTTTTCCGAAGCTTTTAGCCGAAACTCAGTTAAGCCTAACTCGTTAAGAATGACGAATTACTAAGGTACTTTGTCTAAATGTAATAATGATAGGAAGAAATCCAGAGGTTGCAACCCAGCCTCTGTTTTTCGGTAAAAAGGTTCTGAACCTAATTTATTTGAGTTTTCTCATCAATATAAAAGAAAGGAATTGAACCAGACCTAAATCGTGGTTTCGTTACCTAATATTAACAGAAAGGAATAAGGGTGTTCATAATTGAACTCGAGCGGAAAGCTTGGAAATTAGATAAACCTCCTAAGAAATCAGGATTTCTTGTCGGTTACCTAAATTTCAGTCGCTTTCTGTTCGCTCTTAGTATCTTGTATGAACAATACTGAATTTTATGATCGTCTGGGGGTGTCAAAAAACGCTTCGGCAGACGAGATCAAAAAGGCTTATCGTAAGCTTTCCAAAAAATACCATCCAGATATCAACAAGGAGCCTGGAGCTGAGGAAAAATACAAGGAAGTTCAAGAAGCCTATGAGGCTTTGAGTGACGACCAAAAACGTGCAGCCTACGACCAATATGGTGCTGCAGGTGCCAACGGTGGCTTTGGTGGTGCTGGTGGTTTTGGCGGATTTGACGGAGCAGGTGGCTTCGGTGGTTTTGAAGATATCTTCTCAAGTTTTTTCGGAGGAGGCGGAGCTTCACGCAATCCAAACGCTCCTCGTCAAGGGGATGACCTCCAGTACCGTGTGAATTTGACCTTTGAAGAAGCCATCTTCGGAACAGAAAAGGAAGTTAAGTACAACCGTGAAGCAAGCTGTCGTACCTGTAACGGATCTGGTGCTAAGCCAGGAACAAGTCCAGTCACTTGTGGACGCTGTCATGGCGCTGGTGTCATTAACGTTGATACGCAGACTCCTCTTGGTATGATGCGTCGCCAAGTAACCTGTGATGTCTGTCATGGTCGTGGAAAAGAAATTAAAGATCCATGTACAACTTGTCACGGAACAGGGCATGAAAAACAAGCTCATAGCGTCCATGTGAAAATCCCTGCTGGTGTGGAAACTGGCCAACAAATCCGCCTAGCTGGTCAAGGTGAAGCAGGCTTTAACGGTGGACCTTACGGGGACTTGTACGTGGTGGTTTCTGTTGAAGCCAGTGATAAATTTGAACGTGAAGGAACAACTATTTTCTACAAGTTGAATCTCAATATTGTCCAAGCAACTCTTGGAGATACTGTGGAAATTCCAACTGTGCATGGCGCTGTCGAATTGGTTATTCCAGAGGGAACTCAGACTGGCAAGAAATTCCGTCTACGTGGCAAGGGAGCACCGAGCCTTCGTGGCGGTGCGGTTGGTGACCAATACGTTACTGTCAATGTCGTGACTCCGACAGGTTTGAACGACCGTCAAAAAGCAGCGCTTAAAGAATTCGCAGCTGCAGGTGACTTGAAAGTCAATCCAAAGAAAAAAGGCTTCTTTGACCATATTAAAGATGCCTTTGAAGGAGAATAAAGTAAAAAGAGCCGTCGGGCTCTTTTTAAAGCGTAAACAAGCTATATCCCATCAACTATACACCACAATTTAGACAACTCATTCACCATTTCATAACTAATACTCTTCGAAAATCTCTTCAAACCGCGTCAACGTCGCCTTGCCGTATATATGTGACTGAATTCGTCAGTCTTATCTACAACCTCAAAACAGTGTTTTGAGCAACCTGCGGCTAGTTTCCTAGTTTGCTCTTTGATTTTCATTGAGTATATATCAAATACTTTCCCAGACTTTTCGCCGTAATGAAAACACCTGAAACCAGTTGATTTCAGGTGTTCGGAAACTTTGAGACCTAGGCTCAAAGTTTAGGTATGGAATTTCGAAGAAGGTCGCTACCGTCCGTCATTACTTAAGGAAAGTCTTAAAAAATCTATAAACTAAAAAGAGCCATCGGGCTCTTTTTTACTTATCCTCAAGCTCCTGTGTTTCTTTTATCACAGCTAGTCTAGTCTGGAAATCTTTTTCCAAGACTTTGAACTTGTAGGTCAAGTCTTTTTGATATTCCTTGATAAGGGCTTTTTGCTGGTCGATGATTTGCAAGCTGTTTTGGATGATATCCAAATCATCCTTGATAGATTCAATGCGGTCAGTTGTATCTAGCACTTCATCCTGAATGGCTTGGCGATTTTTCACGACAAAATAACTTCCAGCTGCAGCTCCTGCAAACAGCAATAGATTGGATAGTTTCATGGCATCTCCTTAAGCGTTTTTAATGGTTTCAGCGACTTGGGCAAGTTTGTCAAAGTCAGGTTCGTTGGCGATAAAGTCAATCTTGAGGTCATCTTCTGCACCGTAGCGAGGTACGAGATGCACGTGAGTATGAAAGACTGTTTGACCAGCAACTTCCTCACAGTTGGCGATGATGTTCATTCCGGCAGCCTTGGTAGCCTTCATGACTTTTTGAGCCACTGTTGGTACTTGGGCAAAGAGTTGGCTAGCGCTGGCAGCGTCCATCTCCAAAAGATTGCGAAAATGCTCTTTGGGTACAATGAGGGTGTGTCCAGGCGTTACTTGAGAGATATCAAGAAAGGCAAGAACCTGCTCATCCTCGTATACTTTTGAAGCAGGAATCTCCCCTGCGATGATCTTACAAAAAATGCAATCTGACATAAAATCCACCTCTACTGTATTAAATTTTGATATAATATAGCTACATTATACCAGATTCGGAGAAAATATGTTAGAAATTAAAAACCTGACAGGAGGCTATGTCCACGTTCCTGTCTTGAAAGATGTGTCCTTTATCGTTGAAAGTGGGCAATTGGTCGGTTTGATTGGTCTCAACGGTGCTGGAAAATCAACGACTATCAATGAGATTATCGGTCTTTTGACGCCTTACAGTGGGGAAATTAAGATTAATGGTTTAACCCTGCGAGAAGATGCGACTAGCTACCGCAAGCAGATTGGCTATATTCCTGAAACGCCTAGCTTGTATGAGGAATTGACCCTCAGAGAGCATATCGAGACGGTTGCCATGGCTTATGGTATTGAGCAAAAAGTGGCTTTTGATCGTGCGGAACCTTTGTTAAAAATGTTCCGTTTGGACCAAAAATTAGACTGGTTCCCAGTGCATTTTTCCAAAGGGATGAAGCAGAAGGTCATGATTATCTGTGCTTTTGTCGTGGATCCGAGTCTTTTCATCGTTGATGAGCCTTTCCTTGGCCTCGATCCGCTAGCTATTTCTGACTTGATTCAGCTTTTGGAAGTAGAAAAGCAAAAAGGCAAGTCCATTCTCATGAGTACCCACGTGCTGGATTCGGCGGAGAAGATGTGTGATGCCTTTGTCATCCTCCACAAGGGGGAGGTGCGAGCTCAGGGGAAACTCCATCAACTCCGCGAAGCCTTTGACATGCCTGAAGCGAGTTTGAATGATATTTACTTGGCTCTGACCAAAGAGGAGGAGCTATGAAAGACTTGTTTTTAAAGCGAAAGCAGGCTTTTCGTAAGGAGTGTGTCGGTTATCTGCGCTATGTTCTCAATGACCACTTTGTCTTGTTCCTGCTAGTTCTTATCGGTTTTCTAGCTTACCAGTACAGTCAACTCCTGCAACATTTTCCTGAAAACCACTGGCCTATCCTCTTGTTTTTGGGGATTGTATCTGCCTTGCTTATGGCTTGGGGAGGAATCGCAACCTACATGGAAGGGCCTGACAAGCTCTTTCTCTTAGTCAGTGAAGAGGAGGTTAAGTCCCACCTCAAAGGGCAGACAGTGCGCTCGCTAGTTTTTTGGCTCTTTGTCCAAACCCTTTTCTTGCTTTTATTTGCGCCCTTATTTTTAGCCATGGGTTATGGCTTGCCAGTTTTTCTCATCTATGTGCTTTTACTGGGAGCTGGGAAATATCTCCTCTTTCGCCAAAAAGCCAGTAAATTTTTTACTGAGACTAGTCTCGACTGGGACTTTGTCATTTCCCAAGAAAGCAAACGCAAGCAAGTTTTGCTTCGTTTCTTTGCTCTCTTTACTCAGGTCAAGGGCGTTTCAAATAGTGTCAAACGTCGCGCTTATCTAGATTTCATCCTTAAAGTAGTTCAGAAAGTGCCTGGGAAGATCTGGCAAAATCTCTATCTTCGTTCTTATCTGCGAAATGGAGACCTCTTTGCCCTCAGTCTCCGTCTCTTGCTCCTATCCTTGTTAGCTTTGATCTTTATCGAGCAGTCTTGGATTGCGACGGCAGTGGTTGTCCTGTTTAATTACCTTATGCTCTTCCAGTTGTTGGCTCTCTATCGTGCTTTTGACTACCAGTATTTGACCCAGCTCTTTCCACTAGAAAAAGGGGAGAAAGAGAAGGGACTACAGGAAGTTATCCGAGGATTGACAGGTTTTGTTTTATTGGTTCAGCTGATAGTTGGTTTGATTACCCTCCAAGAAAAACTAGCTCTTCTAGCCCTGCTTGGAGCTGGACTGGTCCTGCAAATCTTGTATCTCCCTTATCAGGTGAAACGTCAGATGCAGGACTAATACTCTTCGAAAATCTCTTCAAACTACGTCAGCTTTATCTGCAACCTGCGGCTAGCTTCCTAGTTTGCTCTTTGATTTTCATTGAGTATAACATTGCTTATATGATACTAAAAAAGAAGTTGAGTTCTGTCTCAGCTTCTTTTATTTTCTACAAGATAATGGTTGGTCCGTAGAGACTCAACTTAGTCTTGACTTGGTCAAAGTGGAAACGGTCATAGGCCCGCCAAGCGGCGCGAGTAGGAGCATCTGGATTGAGAGCACTGAGGCCCATGAGGAGACTGGAAGTTTGGTAAAATTTTTCCAGCTCAATCAAGAATCGATTATCCATTGTCTCAGCTTTAGAGAGAAAGCGGAGAATATTGTTCAGTTGCTCCTGAAAGCGAACGTCATCAGCTGTTGCCTGTTTGCATGCTTGATAGGCTTTGTTTAACTCAGTAATCAAAATCTGAGCTCTTTTGATAGGTTCTGTATCTGTCATGAGAATTCCTCCTTTAATCTGGGTGCTAGTCTTGTTTCTAGCAACTGTTTTTTTGATACTGCCAGTCTATCACTTTTATCTCCTTTTTCAGCTTTAAATCTTTAATTGTCATTGAAATTTCCTGAATGGTAATAGCGGGATTTTATGATAAAATAGTTGTAAGGTTATCATAGTTATTTTGTAAAACCTTCGACACTTTAGGAATTTTTAAGAACCGTTTAGGATTTGGTGAAAAATAGTTTCTAGACTTATGGTATCCTCTCTTCAGGAGGTTTTATCCATGAACTATATCATCATCCAAAAAGAGAAAGAAATTTTCAAATTAAACATAAAGGATATCTACTATATCCAAACGCATCCAAGTAAAGCCCATACCGTGCAGATTGTTACAGAAAACGCTAGCTTTGATCTGTTTCAAAATTTAAGCAATCTTGAGAAACAATATGGGGAAACCTTGACGAGATGTCATCGAAATTGTCTGGTCAACCTTGAACGACTAAAATCCATGGATATCCAAAGAAAGACTCTTTTTCTTGGAGAAGAAGGTCGATATGCTGTTCAGTATGCCAGACGTCGCTATAGAGACATTCGCCAAAAATGGTTGAAACAAGGAGAGTAAGAAGATGAGAATATTTGTTTTAGAAGATGACTTTTCCCAACAAGTTAGAATTGAAACGACGATTGAAAAACTTTTGAAAAAACAGAGTATCATTCCTAGTTCTTTTGAAGTCTTTGGGAAACCAGACCAACTGCTGGCAGAGGTGGATGAGAAGGGGGTGCATCAGCTTTTCTTTTTGGATATTGAGATTCGAAACGAAGAGATGAAGGGGCTAGAAGTGGCTAGAAAGATTCGGGATCGGGATCCTTATGCTCTAATCGTCTTTGTGACAACTCACTCGGAGTTTATGCCCCTGTCCTTTCGCTACCAAGTGTCAGCTTTGGACTACATTGATAAGGCCTTGTCGACAGAGGAGTTTGAATCTCGGATCGAGACAGCCCTCCTCTATGCCAATAGTCAAGATAGTAAAAGTCTGGCGGAAGATTGCTTTTACTTTAAATCAAAATTTGCTCAATTCCAGTATCCCTTTAAAGAGGTTTACTATCTCGAAACGTCGCCTAGAGCCCATCGTGTTATTCTCTATACCAAGACGGATAGGTTGGAATTTACAGCGAGTTTAGAGGAGGTTCTCAAGCAGGAACCCCGTCTCTTGCAGTGCCACCGCTCTTTTCTCATCAATCCTGCCAATGTGGTTCAATTGGATAAGAAAGAAAAACTCCTTTTCTTTCCCAATGGTGGAAGCTGTCTAATCGCGCGTTATAAGGTCAGGGAAGTGTCTGAGGCTATCAATAACTTACACTGAGTGAGGTGATGGAATGGAATTAGTTTGGAAGATAGTATATGCGTTTTTGATATCTGGATTGGAATTGTTTATATTTTTTAAGGTGGATGGAATTGTTCTGACTCTGGAGAGAGTTTTTAAGGCCTTTCTTTTTAAGATACTTTTGGCAGTTGTTTTTGTAACGATTAGCTATATAGTAGGAAATGCTTACCTATCTTATTTTGTGGAACCCTTGTACGGCATAGGTTTATCTTTCTTGTTTTTAAGAGGGTTTTCTAAAAAACTCCTTCTATTTTATGGTCTCTTTCCAATGATATTGGTAAATCTCTTTTATAGAGGAATCTCCTATTTTGTGCTTCCATTTTTGGGGCAAGGGCAAGTGTACGATGACCTCTCTTTTATTTGGTTATTTATAAGAATTTTCATTTGCTTTATTTCTCTAGCCTTTTTGAAATGGTTAGACTATGATTTTACTAGCTTGAGAAGGGAGATTCTAGACAAAGATTTTCAAAAGTCTCTGACTAAGATTAACTGGATAATGGGAGCCTACTATCTAGTGATGCAAAGTTTGTCTTATTTAGAATATGTACAAGATATTCAATCAACGACTATTCGCCATCTGATTCTGGTGTTTTACTTGCTCTTTTTTATGGGGATTATCAAGAAATTTGATACCTACTTGAAGGAAAAACTTCAGGAGAAACTGAACCAAGAGCAGGTTTTGCGCTATAGAGAAATGGAGCGGTATAGTCGGCATATAGAGGAACTTTACAAGGAAGTACGGAGCTTTCGTCATGATTATGCCAACCTCTTGACTAGCCTACGCCTAGGTATTGAAGAGGAGGATATGGAGCAGATAAAAGAGGTCTACAACTCCGTTTTAAAGGACTCCGTCCAGAAATTTCAGGACAATAAATATGACCTTGGACGGTTGGTGAATATTCGTGATCGTGCCCTCAAAAGTCTCCTTGCAGGAAAATTTATAAAAGCCAGAGAAAAGGATATTGTCTTTAATGTCGAAGTTCCTGAGGAGATTCAAGTTGAGGGGATGAGTCTGCTTGATTTTTTAACTATCGTATCTATCCTTTGTGACAATGCTATTGAAGCCAGTGCAGAGGCTAGTCAACCTCATGTTTCAATCGCCTTTTTAAAAAATGGAGAACAGGAGATCTTTATCATTGAAAACTCCATCAAAGAAGAGGGCATAGATGTTTCTGAAATCTTCTCTTTTGGAGTTAGTTCTAAAGGGGAGGAACGAGGTGTTGGTCTCTATACCGTCAGGAAGATTGTTGAAAGTTATCCCAATGCTAGTCTCAATACAACCTGTCAAAATCAAGTCTTTCGTCAGGTTTTGACAATGTTATCAATTGAATGACAGCAAGTAATAGAATGATTAAATAATGGAATAAATATAACAGAATTCTATAATATAAATGTTTTGGAAAGATTAATTATGGATTTTTATAATTTTTAAGTTTTTTTACCATTTGTTAAGTCAATAAGGGATTTAAGAAGAAACGAGACTAGACAGTAGCTATCCTGAGGTTACTGTCTTATTCTTTTACAACAAAATAGGCTTCATAATATCTATAGGAGATTTACCCACTACAAATATTATAAAGCCAAGCTTTTTATCCAAAAGCACTTTGTATGATTACATTTGTTGATAATTTCTAGACCTATTGGCTTGGTTTGATGAGTTAGATGTTAATATGCTTAATATTGAATCTAACCACCATCCTCCACCTGTAATTTGATTGAGTTCAGTAGTTGTTAATTCTTGAAATGAAGTTAGGTTTTGTTTCTTATCCATGTTATGATTCTCCTGTTTTATAAGATAATAAATAGTTATAGAGTGTTATCTGAAAATTAATTAGAATGTGTTAAAATTTTATCTTTGAAATAATCAAAATATGTTTTCTTTGCAGTTACACTAGTGACGCGACCTTGTAGACCATATTGGATGAGTTTACTGTCCTCACCAGATAGTTTTGCAAGAGCGGTTAATTTAAAGAGATTTCCTTGCTCTGTTCTGGTGGGAGTTTGATCAATGCTCTGAAGTTGGCCGATGATGGTAATACCGTGATTTCCAATCTTCTCAAGTTTTAATCTTACAGTTTGTCCTTTATCTAGTAAGGGGAGATAGTCAGATGATACGTAGTAAGTGATTAGTACTTCTCTTGTATCTGTTATAATAGGGAATATTTGAGCAATTTCTGTACCAGTTGGAATTCTATTTTTACCTTCAAATTCGCTGTTCAGATGAACGATACCTTTACTTGGAGCGGTTAAGGTATTGTTTTCCAAGCGCTGTGTCGCTTGATCTAGTTGTACTTTTAATTCTGTTAGTTGATTTTCCACAGCTAGTTGTTGCTGAGAAGTTGTTTGTAAAAACTGAGTACGAAGTACTTCAATTTTGGTTTCTAAACTATTATCATAAGTTGCTACACTTCCGATACCAGCTTGCTGAATTTTGAGACTTGCGATAGATGATTCGAGGCCTGTAACACTTTGATTGATTTGAGATAAAAATTGCTCTTCTATAGCTCCTTGTGTTTGTCCTTGTGATGCTACCAGATAACTATTCAAGGTTGACTGGTGTGGATTGCCAGTCGGTAAGCGTGCTCTTTTGTTTATGATAGCATCTCTCAGCTCTTGATATTCTCCAATTTGTTGTTGAATTTTTGTAATTTCTTGTTCGATAGCTGATGAACTGCTATTAGCAAGATTGGCTTGATTTGAAACTTCAGTGTTAGTCTTTGAGATACCCAGCTCAATATCATGAGCTTGTTTAGTAAAATTCATAAAGGTATTATAGTAGCCAAACTCATCCTCACCAGAAAAAAGATCGGTATTTTTTTCTAAGCTTTGTTTCAAAATTCCAAGTCCTTCTTTTTGCTTCTCAAGTCTTTGTAACTGAGTTTCTAAGGCAGTTTTCTGACTTTCTTCCATTGTTTCAGAGTATTTGATGAGTAAGTCACCTTTTTCAACTACTTGATTTGCCACTAAATGATTAGCTAAGATAGGATTATCACTGGTTGACTGAATAGATGCAATGACACTTGTAGGAGTGACTTCTCCTTGCGATGTAACAGTAATCTCTTTTGTAGCAACAAGGGAGAAAATCACGATGAAAGTAAACAGTAATGAAAGTGGTATGATCAATACTGTCGCATAATTATGGTAACGTCTCTGATAAAACTCGACGCTTCTAAAAAGATTAGGATTCATAACATTCTCCTTATTTGTTGAATAGATGATGGTAGAAGCCTTGCGCCTGTATTAACTCTTGATGACTACCAACTTCAATGATTTTCCCTTGGTCAAGAACAATGACACGGTTAGTCCGTTCGGCTATACTTAGACGATGGGCTACAAAGAGAATGGTTTTATCAGTTAGGGACATAAGATTATCTATAACCTTTTTCTCAGTCAAAACATCTAGAGCACTAGTAGCTTCATCTAGTATTAAAACAGGAGATTTAGTTAAAAGAGCACGAGCGAGGGCGATTCGTTGCTTCTGTCCTCCTGACAGACCTGCTCCATCAGAAAGTTGAGTTTGATAGCCCATAGGCATTCTTTCAATATCTTGACGGATTTCAGCTAATTCGCAAGCTTTTAGAATATCTTCTTGGCTAATCATACTATTACCGCCCAAGGTTAAGTTTTCCAAGATAGAGCCATTAAAGATATAGGCTTGTTGGGGCAGGTAATTAATATGACGTCGCAAGATTTTTTTATCAATATTTTTAATATCCTGATGATTGATGGTAATCTGTCCTTTGTAAGGGTCAAAGAAGTTGACAATCATTTTGGCTAGAGTTGTTTTACCAGAACCACTAACTCCAACTAGGCTAACCTTATCACCTTCTTTAATCGTTAGATTGATATCTGTTAAGGTATCTCGCCCAAAACCATACTTATAAGAAAGGTCATCAAATTCAATATCGCCCATCAAAAAATTTGAATGAACAGGATTTTCTTGAACTTGAAATTCAGATTCGACTAAGTAGACCTCGTTCAAGCGGTTATTAGCAACCTTCGCAGATTGGAGTTTAGTTTGTAGGTTGATAATATTTTCCATAGGAGTTGTAAAGTAAGAAAGAAGTGTATTAAAGGTAATCAGCTGACCGATAGAAATCTTACTCGACATGACTAATTGAGCACCAAACCATAGGATAAAGATATTAAGAACTAACTTTGTTCCCTGCTTTAAACTCGTTTGTAAAATAGAATATTTACTGAGCTTAAAGGATTTTTCCAAATAATCGACAAATTCACTGTCAATATTTTGGTAGCGATTTTCTTCACTTGTGAGTGACTTGATGGTTTCGATCCCGTTGATATCTTCGATAATGGCAGAACTAACCATAGAATTACTTTGCATGACATCATGGTTCATTTTTTCAAAAGGCTTCATAAAAGAAAAGATGATAAATATGTAAATAGGGATGGAAATAAGAGAAAGAAGAAAGAGGTTAGGATTTTGTGCTAGTAAGACGCTCCCTACAAGGATCAGAATGGAAACATCAAGAAGAAGAGAGAGAATGGTAGAAGCTAAGGCATCTATAATAGAGTTGGCATCTGTGAAGCGTGAAATGATTTCTCCTGTACGACGTGTCGCAAAGAAAGACATAGGAAGTTCAAAGATATGGCGAATATAGGCCAAAATTACATCAATGCTTAATCTCTGACTCAGAACAGTTAGGAGATAATCTCTGGAGAAGCTCATGGCTTGTTGGAGGATATAGGTGATAATTAGACCAATTGAGATAATTCCTAAAGTTGATTTCATCTGATTTGGAATGTACTCATCCAAGATTCCTTGGAGATAATAAGAACCACCGATATTGATAATAGTGACTAATAAGCTTGAGAGAACAATGTAAGCAATGAGAGATTTTTGTTTGAAAATCAGAGGGAGGAAGCTCAGTAGACCATTCTTTTTATCTTTATGGGGTTGATAGCTGGGTTTGGGAGCTAGAAAAATAGCTACTCCAGTCCATTCAGAGAAAAAGCGTTCTTTTGACATTTTGGTGATTTTTACAGAAGGATCAGGATCACCAATAATCAGATAGTCTTTCTTTGTTTGATAGACAACATAGTAATGTTGGAGTTTCCCTTCTTTGTTAACGTGAACGATAAATGGATAGGGGACATCGCTCATGTCAAAGAGCGTTTTATCTGCTTGAACAGGCCTTGTTTCAAAGCCCATTTCATCAGCGGCTTTTACAATGCCAAGAGCAGTCGTCCCTTCTTTATTGGTCTTTGCAAGTTCTCTCAAGTGAGCTAGAGAAAAATCTGAACCATAGAATTTGGCAATCGAGGCTAAGGCAGCGACACCACAGTCTCTGGCATCTATTTGAGGAACAAATGTACGTTTATAAGAAGTCATTGGCAAATCCTTTCATATAAAATATGAATTTATTATACCATGATACTAAGTTCATATTTTATAAAATCTTGAATTGTCATTGAAACTTCCTGAATGGTAAAAAAGTGATTAGAAACTATCTTTCTTTAAAAATCTATAGGTGTATTTTGAAATAAAAAGCTAATTCAAGACGTTTCGATGACAATTCAAGATTTGGATGAAAAACTTTAACAAACAATGATATACTAAACTTGTCAAAGTTGCAACAAGACAAAAATTAAAAATAAAAAGGAGTATTTGTCATGGATACAAAAATGATGTCACAATTTTCTGTTATAGATAATGAAATGCTTGATAGAATAGAGGGAGGAATATTTGGGGTTGATGATGCTGTGTTTTGGACGGTAGGCGGCTATGTTGTAGGTAGAATTGTTGATACAGCAATTGGTGATTTTACGAATCAATGCCGGAAAAATCCTCATCAGTGGTTCTGTGTTCGTGTATAGATATAATAGTGTTGTATTGTATAAGAATATATATAACTTAATGACCTATGTACGGATAGAAACTGTTCTTTTGCAAACGAGTCGCTTATTCAATTATAAGTTTACGTGCTCCTAGTCACAGTTCTTGTGCTTGATGGAAAGAATGACACCTATAAAAATACGAGGTAGTGGCTGTACCACTCATTTATTCACCTATCCGTGATTTGTAGTAGTGATAGGCTTTCTCATTATTATTATAAAACAAAATAAAGAGCACAACACTTTTTCATTCTGTGTTGTGCCTTAAGTAAAACGAAAGGAATGAATTATAACAATGAAAAAAATTGATTATATTGCTTTGAATGAAGTAGAATTAGAGACAATTAGTGGTGGAGATGACTGTTTTATTGGAGATATCGGATGTATTGGCTGGGGGATTTTGAAGAGTATCGGAGGGATGATAAAACCTGGTCCATATGTTCCTCCAGTATGCATTCCAAAAAGTTCATGGAATCCTGCACCTCCAGTTCCATGTTAAAAGGTGCTTGTAAACTTCTATAAAAATTGAATAATCGACTTGTTCGGTATTTTGTTGAAACTCCGGAACTATAATATACAGGTGCTATTAAGGATTATTTTAGCTGATTTAAATAGGTGAAAACTAAAAACTAATGGCTAGTTGGAACATTAAAAATTAACTGCTTAACCAAATCTTGCTTCAAATAATTCTTGAACAAGTCTAATAAATTAAACGAATAAGATAGGTTATTAACACAGTCTTGTTCGTTTTTTCTAATACATTATTTAATTAATACACTTATAAAATTAGAAAGCAGTAGAACTGGGAAATACTACCACAGGTTTATTATTAACTTTGTCAGTATTGTTTGAAATCTCAAAAAGTATTTTAAACTATATGTGTTTAGTTCTTTAGTTGGATTGTTGTTGAGTATAACTATTTTTGTATAGATGAAAATCTTGTTATTGTTCAAGATGTTTTGATGATCATTTATGATTTCAGTGATTCAAAATCAAAATGAGTGCTATACTAGCAGTGTAAAGGTTGTAGCTAAACTAAGATAAAGCATACATTTAGGAGGAAATCTTATGAAGAAAAAAATATTAATCATTTTAACCTTGTATCTGATCATGTCCATCTTTCTTTATCCGCTTAGGGAGAGTATTTGGTATCATCTATTTTATACCATAGCCTATCTGATTGCGGTTATGATCTATTTTGTTTTAATTAAAAAGAAAGAAAAGGAATGAAAACTTTTCTTGCTAAAAAACGGAATATCTTCCTTGCGAGATTGTTCCTATGTCAGTTGCTTTTGCTTGTCTCTACTTATCTATTTTTATCTCGTCAGTTGTTACATTTTTCCTTAATTTTTCAATTGCTTCTAGTTATTATTAACTTAGCTTCTATTTTGGTTACTGTTTATCTCACTAGGGAGATGAGGATAAGAGAGTTTGAAGATGATGATTTGGTTAGTCCTAGAATCAATCAACTTATGTTCATCGGCTTGACAGGCTTTATGTGTATTATTTGTTTGTATAGAGGTATCACAGCAACAGAATCCTATCAGCAATTAATTGTCTACATTGGCGCTATTCTCTGCTTGATTATCATGTTTCTGCTCATTTGGGGATTGAAGTATTATAAAAAGTAGAAGCTAATGAAGTATAAAAGGGTAAGTGTTTTTGAAATACTTACCCTTTTATAATGAAGATTTTGCAATTCAAGATGTTTCGATGACAATTCAAGATTTGGATGAATTTGTAATCTTAAATAAGGTAAGATAAAGATAACAAATGTAAAGGAGTATTCTTATGAAGAAACAAAAGATAAAATCGCTATTACTTGTACCACTTGTATTTGCATCTATTACTACGGGTGTTGTATATGCAGAAGAACAGACTACTTCATCTATCCAGGCGAATGATAGTTCTCTTGTGGCACCAGATTTGCCATCGGCTAAGGAAAATGTGGAGCATAAACCTTCCGTTGTAACTCCCGAGGAGTATGAGCAGAATGTTGCGGAATTTAAAAAGATAGATATTGAAGCCGTTCGTCAATCTTTTACTGGGGACCAATTGGAACATACTATATATTTTGGTAGAAAAACATGCTCTCATTGTCGTCAATTTTCTCCTGAATTGAAAGAATTTAATAACCTGATTGAAAAGAAGTTAGAGTATTATGATTTGGATGGTAAAGATTTTGACGGGGAAGCGAGAGAGTTTCTATTTAAAAAAGTCGGTATTCCAGGAACACCAACAATTTTGTATTTAAGAAATGGACATCCGATATCTGGATGGGTTGGTGGGGGAGCGACTGCACAACAGGTGTATGATTATATGTACTCGAGAAACTCACCTAAGCAAACGGAGACAGTGGCATCTTCTGAGGATACAGTAACTGGAAGTGTCCGTGATGATAAAACAGGAGAGGTGAAGAATTCAAAGGAAAATTCGACCAATAACAGTGATAACAGAGAGCCATTGAAGGATAATATTCCTCCTTCTAACACTATAACTGTTCAGTCTGAAGATTTGGTAATGATAGATAAAAAGAAGCGAGGGGAGTCATCTCAGACGATTTCTGAAAATACTGAGAAGTTACAAACTACTTTATCCAAGGTTGAGGGGAATGATTCTCCCTCCAAAACCACTCATTTGAGTAAACAATTACTACCTAATACAGGAGTGGAAGAAAGTTACAATCTATTACGTCTAGCGGTTGCACTCTTAATTACTTCAGGTATGATTAAGTGGAGACAAAGAATTCATAAATAAAAATAGATGGTAAACAGGTGCAATGATATTATTTGTTTGTAATAACATATGGCTAGAATTTTCCTATAGACAAGAGTGAAAGGGCAAGTATGTTTTTAATGCTTGCTTTTTAAATTTTTTAACAATTCAAGACGTTTTGATGACAATTCAAGATTTGGATGAAAAAAATTAATAAACGATGATATACTAAACTTGTCAAAGTTGCAACAGGACAAAAAATTAAAAATAAAAAAAGGAGTATTTGTCATGAATACAAAAATGATGGAACAATTTGAAATTATGGATACTGAAATGCTTGCTTGTATAGAGGGTGGGGATGTATCTGGTATTTATAGAGGGTATGCTTATCAGGACAGTCCATTTGGTCCTTACCCTTCTATATTAAAAAATTCAGGTCCTTTCCCAGTAAGTGGGTACTGCCCGCGTGGTTATCGTGACCTTGGTTATATAGGAGCAGGTTTTCATTTATGTGGAATATAGGCTGAAATATAAGAAATGAGGAAGAATTTCTATGAAAAAGTATCAGCTTCTATTCAAAACAAGTGCAATTTTATCCTACCTATTTTTCGTATTTGGTCTTTCTCAGCTGACGCTTATCGTCCAAAACTATTGGCAATTTTCTTCTCAGATAGGCAATTTATTCTGGATTCAAAATATCTTGAGTTTACTTTTTATTGGAGTCATGATTGTGGTTCTTGTTAAGACAGGCCATGGTTATCTCTTTCGCATTCCAAGAAAAAAATGGCTTTGGTATTCGATTTTGACAGTATTAGTGGTAGTGTTCCAGATCTCTTTTAACGTTCAGACAGCTAAACATGTTCAGTCAACTGCGGAAGGTTGGGCTGTATTGATTGGTTATAGTGGGACTAACTTTGCAGAGCTAGGTATTTATATAGCCCTGTTCTTTCTGGTTCCACTGATGGAAGAGTTAATCTATAGAGGATTACTGCAACATGCTTTCTTTAAGCATTCGCGATTTGGTCTTGATTTGCTTCTTCCTTCTATTTTATTTGCTCTCCCTCATTTTTCAAGCCTGCCTAGTCTGTTAGATATCTTCGTCTTTGCAACAGTTGGAATCATCTTTGCTGGTTTGACCCGCTATACCAAGAGCATTTATCCATCCTATGCGGTGCATGTTATCAATAATATCGTAGCGACATTACCATTTTTGCTGACTTTTTTACACAGGATATTTAGCTAAAAATAGTAGATTAAAAATAATTATCGATTATAAGAAGTGAATAATAGAATTTAATATTATTCACTTCTTATTAGTTGATTGGGAAGATTGTGCTCTTTGAGTAATTCAAGACATTTCGATGACAATTCAAGATTTGGATGAAAAAAATTAATAAACAGTGATATACTAAACTTGTCAAAGTTGCAACAGGAAAAAAATTAAAAATAAAAAGGAGTATTCATCATGAATACAAAAATGATGTCACAATTTCATGAAATGGATATAACTATGTTATCTAGTATTGAAGGAGGCAAGAATAATTGGCAAACTAATGTCTTAGAAGGTGGTGGTGCAGCTTTTGGTGGCTGGGGCTTAGGAACAGCCATTTGTGCTGCGAGTGGTGTTGGAGCGCTATTTATGGGAGAATGTGGATACATAGGAGCTAAATTTGGTGTGGCTCTTTGGGCAGGAGTAACAGGTGCAACGGGTGGATTTTGATAAAAGGAGATTTGTATGAATACTTATTATAATGTAGATGAAACAATGTTAAGTGAGATTTATGGAGGTAATTCCGGAGGAGCGGCTGTAGTTGCTGCTTTAGGTTGTGCAGCGGGTGGAGTGAAATATGGGAAGTTTCTAGGACCATGGGGCGCTGCAATAGGAGGAATTGGAGGAGCAGTGATTTGTGGATATTTAGCCTATAGTGCTACATCATAAAAATGGAAGCTATATTTTATGAAGGCTATATTCTATATTATTCTCTTCGCTTTCCAAACATATCTTATTTATCTATCTATCTATAAGTACCTCTGATAAAAAACAAAAGACTATTGAATTAACATCATTGAATTGTTTTGTCATATTATTTCTAATCCATGATAAATTATTTTTTCTCTTCATTGCCTATGTTTTTTTGATAATTTTTATATTAAACTTGTTCCGTAACTGAAAAGTTATATACGATATGAATACAAAAATGATGGAACAATTTAAGATTATGGATACTGATATGCTGGCTAGCATTGAGGGAGGAACTGATTGGGGAACAGTGGGAAAAGGAGCTGTCTATGGAGCAGGTATCGGAGTTGCTATGTGTACGGTAGGAGGACTCCTTACTGGTGGTTCCGCATGGGCTATGACTGCTGGCTGTGCTTGGGCTGGAGCTAAACTTGGTGGTGCTTTTACTGCAATTGCTGATAATATTTGGCCATAGAAGGGAGTAGAAATTATGTTTGATTACAAAATAGTAGACAATCAAGAATTAAGTAATATTTCTGGAGGTGGATTGGGAGGAGATGTAGTTGTAGGAGCCTTGTCGGGTGCATTTCAGGCAGGACAATCTTGTATTGCTGGAGGCCCTCAAGCTTACTTGATTTGCGCAACAGGGGGCGCTATAGTAGGTGGCATTATAGCTTTTGGATTGAGACCCCCAAAATAGTTTAAAAAAGGAATGGGTGTTAATATGTTAAATGGGACTATGATTCAGCTTATACTCATTGCAATTTGTTGTGTGTACATTATTTTTAACACCAAGGCTGATAAAAACCCAAAGAGAGGATATCGTACAGCTTTGTACCTTTTCGTTATGGCTGGTATTATATCCTATATTATGAATTATCTGAATTGGTTAGATTTTTTCTTACTGATAACTCCGATAATGTGTCTATTTAAATTTGAAGATAAATGGAGTTAGCAACATTTGACACTTCAATAGGTTATTAACTATCCTTTGGCTCATTGTCAACTGTAGTGAGTTGAAGAAAAGCTAAGATCGAGAAAGGACTAATTTCGTCCTTTCTTTTTTGAGTACGACGGGCATGACGTTTATTTGATGTGTAAGTCCTCCGTGTGCACCCGCTACCGGTGAATTCAATAGCGATTCTCAAGCCTGACTATCGTGAGGTAGCGGGGAGAAGAAGGCATAGCGAAATCGTGGCTTAAAGAACAGTAGTAAGACACGTTTAGAGGATAAAGTGGCTTCACACTCTAAAGCACAAATAGGTATACCTAATCCATATATTTAAATCACGAGAGTGTACGAGAAAAGATGTACGACTTATCTATTGATGTGAGGTTCTGATGAGAGCTGAAAGCATGGTAACAACGAATCATGAGAAGTTAGTCAATCCTATAGTAGTCAGGAAAATTCTATATTGGAAGTGGAGCGAAAGGTGAACAATTGAAAGTAGAATTGTCTGTTTTGATTATTTGTTTGATAGGATGGTAGTATGAAAATATAAATGGTGACTATTCAGATCTATTTAATTTGTGCAGCTGGTGGGGGCGGCAGTTTCGGTTTTATGGCCACATTAGAGGATTTGATTGGTATATAGAGTTATTAATCCAGGTATTTCTTTGAGTTTATACTCTCTATGCTGTATAGGAATACATCATGTATAAACACTTATTTTTCCTAGATTCAAAAACCTTAGACTGGTTGACGCCCTATATTCTAGTCTTGGCTTCTGACACCATTGCCTTTAATGTTTTTGTGCTAACCTTTATATCTGTTGTGATCTTTTATTTCCTAAATCCCATGTTAGCTTTAATGGCTATATTCTTAGGGGCTGGTTATGTGGTCGGATTTTGGTTACTCAAATGGTTTGTTTTGGAAAGGCTAGAGCTAAAAGATGACGTGTAGGGAAGTCTGTTTGGTGGGGAGGATAGTTTTATGAGAATTTTTAATAAATGTCATGCCTTGTTTTTGGGATTTTTAGTCTTTGCAATCGTTGGTGCAGCGGGATATTCCGTCAATCAAGGGGATTATTTTCAACACCAGTATACATTCATTGTTGTAAAGAGTCTCTTGCTTTTCCTTAGTTTTGGCTATGCGAAATGGTTTGACATGATTTCTTTTGGTATGTTAAGCAAGAAACAACTCTTGCTGTTCATTGGAATCTTTCTTCTTACGGTGCTGGTAAATATAGGCTATCATGCTTTTTTCTCAGTTGTTTCTGGTGCTTCGGCTCAACACCTTGAGGAAACGAGTAAAGGACTGTCGCTTTCCTTTATTGTTAGTGCTACAGTTTTGGCACCAATCCAGGAGGAACTCATGTTCAGAGGACTTTTTCAGGGGGCTATATTTGAAAATTCTTGGTTAGGGCTTGTACTGACTTCCTCTCTCTTTTCTTTCATGCATGAACCTTACGATGTGCCTTCGTTTTTCTATTATCTACTTGGGGGCTTGTTGCTGGGGGTTGCTTATAAAAAGAGCCAAAATTTGTGGGTTTCTACTCTAGTCCACATGTCTTACAACAGTTTGCCACTTTTAACTTATTTCTAAAAATCATGAAAAGGTAAGCAGACGATGATGCTTGCCTTTTTCTTTTCATAATAATGGCTAAAGCCAATCTAGAGGCTTTTCTTTGAGAATTGGGTGTGGACTGGTTGACGAATAGACCAAAAACTAGTAGAATAGTAAGGAAACTTTATACGGAGGAAATAAATGGACTTGGGTGATAATGAGCTAACGCTGACCCCTATCCCTGGGAAGAGTGGCAAAGCTTATATGGGAAGCTACCCTGATGGGAAGCGCGTCTTTGTAAAAATGAACACCTCTCCAATCCTACCTGGCCTAGCCAGAGAACAAATCGCTCCTCAATTACTATGGACTCGTCGTTTGCCAGATGGCCGTGATATGTGTGCTCAGGAATGGCTGACGGGTAAAATCTTGACCCCTTACGATATGAATCGCAAGCAGATTATCAATATCTTGAACCGCCTTCACCGCTCGCGTCCCTTGATGAAGCAGTTGAGCCGTTTGGGATATACCATGGAAACACCAGTTGATTTGCTACGTTCTTGGCAGCAAGGGGTTCCAGAAATCTTGAAGCAGAATCACTATTTGAACAGTGTGATTGCTGAGCTAGGTAAGACGGTTCCAGGTTTTAGGGAAGACCATGCAACGATTGTGCATGGAGATCTTCGTCATAGTAATTGGATTGAGACAGAGAGTGGACTCGTTTATCTAGTGGATTGGGATTCGGTTCGTCTGACGGATCGTATGTTTGATGTAGCGCATTTGCTATGCCACTACATTCCGGATCATCAGTGGCGCCAATGGTTGAGAGACTACGGCTATAAGTACAATCAGACAGTGTTAGATAAATTGTATTGGTATGGTCAGTATTCTTACTTGAACCAGATTGCCAAATACTGTGAAAATCAAGATTTAGACAATGTAAACCGGGAGATTTACGCCTTGCGCGTCTTCCGTGACAAGTATGGAAAGAAGAGATGAGAGTTAGAAATCGTAAAGGGGCGACAGAATTACTAGAGGCCAATCCTCAGTATGTGGTCCTCAATCCCTTGGAAGCTAAAGGGAAATGGCGAGACTTGTTTGGAAATGATCATCCTATTCATGTAGAGGTTGGAAGTGGGAAAGGGGCCTTCGTATCAGGAATGGCCAAGCAAAATCCTGACATCAACTACATCGGGATTGACATTCAAAAGTCGGTATTGAGTTATGCCTTAGACAAGGTGCTTGAAGTTGGAGTGCCAAATATCAAATTGCTGTGGGTAGATGGTTCAGATCTGACTGACTACTTTGAAGACGGTGAGATTGACCGCCTCTATTTGAATTTTTCGGATCCTTGGCCCAAAAAGCGCCATGAAAAACGTCGTTTGACTTACAAGAGTTTCTTGGATACCTTCAAGCGCATCTTGCCTGAGAATGGGGAAATCCATTTCAAGACAGACAATCGTGGCTTGTTTGAGTACAGTCTAGTGAGCTTTTCTCAGTATGGGATGAAACTCAATGGTGTTTGGCTGGACTTGCATGCCAGTGATTTTGAAGGCAATGTCATGACAGAGTATGAGCAAAAATTCTCCAGCAAAGGTCAAGTGATCTACCGAGTTGAAGCAGAATTTTAAGAAATAGCTTGAAAACCAGCTGTTTGAGTGCTAATGCTTTACATAAATTGACAAACGTGCTATACTGATAGTAAGAATATGAGAAAGAGAGGCGGGGAAATATCTTCGCCTCTTGCTTATGAGGAGGTGGACGCAATCGCAACAATCGTAGAATTAGTCAGAGAAGTTGTAGAACCTGTCATTCAAGCGCCTTTCGAGCTCGTGGATATCGAGTATGGAAAGATTGGCAGTGACATGATTCTCAGTATTTTTGTAGATAAACCCGAAGGAATTACCTTGAACGACACGGCAGACTTGACAGAAATTATCAGTCCTGTCCTAGACACCATCAAGCCTGATCCCTTCCCAGAACAATATTTCCTAGAAGTCACCAGTCCAGGCTTGGAACGTCCTTTGAAAACCAAGGATGCTGTCGCTGGAGCTGTTGGGAAATACATTCATGTCGGGCTCTACCAAGCCATCGATAAGCAAAAAGTCTTTGAAGGGACCTTAGTATCCTTTGAAGGGGATGAGTTGACTATGGAGTATATGGACAAGACACGTAAGAAAACCGTTCAAATTCCATACAGTTTAGTATCAAAAGCACGTTTAGCAGTAAAACTATAGAAAAGAAAGGATAGCTTTTGAGGATTCAAAAGTAAAAAGAACATGAGTAAAGAAATGCTAGAGGCCTTCCGCATTTTGGAAGAAGACAAGGGAATCAAAAAAGAAGACATCATCGACGCGGTAGTAGAGTCACTTCGTTCTGCTTATCGCAGACGCTATGGTCAATCTGACAGCGTAGCTATTGACTTCAATGAAAAAACAGGTGACTTTACTGTCTATACTGTTCGTGAAGTTGTTGATGAAGTATTTGATAGCCGTTTGGAAATCAGCTTGAAAGATGCTCTTGCCATTAATTCAGCCTATGAGCTTGGTGACAAAATCAAGTTTGAAGAAGCACCTGCTGAGTTTGGTCGTGTAGCTGCCCAATCTGCCAAACAAACTATCATGGAAAAAATGCGCAAGCAAACACGTGCCATCACTTACAATACTTATAAAGAACATGAACAAGAAATCATGTCTGGTACAGTAGAACGATTTGACAACCGCTTTATTTACGTCAACCTTGGCAGCATCGAAGCCCAATTGTCAAAACAAGACCAAATCCCTGGAGAAGTCTTTGCTTCCCACGACCGTATCGAAGTTTATGTTTACAAGGTTGAAGACAACCCTCGTGGTGTCAATGTCTTTGTTAGTCGTAGCCATCCAGAAATGATCAAACGCTTGATGGAGCAAGAAATTCCAGAAGTTTACGATGGAACTGTTGAAATCATGAGCGTAGCCCGCGAAGCTGGTGACCGTACGAAGGTTGCCGTTCGTAGCCACAATCCAAACGTGGACGCCATCGGGACAATCGTTGGACGAGGTGGTGCCAACATTAAGAAAATCACCAGCAAATTCCACCCAGCTCGTTACGATGCTAAGAGCGACCGCATGATTCCTGTCGAAGAAAACATCGATGTTATCGAGTGGGTAGCAGATCCAGCTGAGTTTATCTACAATGCCATCGCTCCTGCTGAAGTTGACCAAGTTATCTTTGATGAAAATGACAGCAAACGTGCCTTGGTCGTTGTGCCTGATAACAAACTTTCTCTTGCTATCGGTCGTCGTGGACAAAACGTTCGCTTGGCGGCTCATTTGACAGGTTACCGTATCGATATCAAGTCTGCCAGTGAGTTTGAAGCTATGGAAGAAGCAGGTCAAGTGGATTACGCAGCTGCGGATGAATTGATCGAAGAATAAAAGTTGCTAGAGGAGGGAAAGATGAAAACAAGAAAAATCCCTTTGCGCAAGTCTGTTGTATCCAATGAAGTGATTGATAAGCGTGATTTGCTCCGCATTGTCAAGAACAAGGAAGGACAGGTCTTTATCGATCCGACAGGCAAGGCCAATGGCCGTGGCGCTTATATCAAGCTAGACAATGCAGAAGCCCTAGAGGCAAAAAAGAAGAAAGTCTTTAACCGCAGCTTTAACATGGAAGTGGAAGAAAGCTTTTATGACGAGTTGATCGCTTATGTGGATCACAAAGTGAAAAGAAGAGAGTTAGGACTTGAATAAGCAAAAGATAAGCAATCTCTTGGGACTTGCTCAACGAGCAGGCCGGATCATATCGGGTGAGGAATTGGTGGTTAAGGCCATCCAAGACCAGAAAGCCAAGCTAGTCTTTCTAGCTCATGATGCTGGCCCTAATCTAACCAAGAAGATTCAAGATAAAAGTGACTATTATCAAGTAGAAGTTATAACCGTGTTTTCAACACTGGAATTAAGCATAGCAGTCGGAAAATCGAGAAAGGTTTTGGCTGTGACAGATGCTGGATTTACAAAGAAAATGAGGTCTCTTATGGAATAGAAGAGGAGGACATGATTTGTCTAAGAAAAGATTGTACGAAATCGCAAAAGAACTTGGAAAAGAAAGTAAAGAAGTTGTAGCGCGTGCAAAAGAGTTGGGCTTGGATGTGAAAAGCCACTCATCGAGCGTGGAAGCTGTTGCTGCTGAACAAATCGCAGCTAGCTTTAAACCTGCACCTGCTCCTAAGGCAGAAGCAAAACCTGCAACACCAAAAGCAAGTGTAGAAAAGAAAGCGGAAAAGCCTGTATCAGCTAAACCAGTTGCCACTAAGGAAGAAAGCAAATCAGCTACACCTGCAGCTCCTAAAGAAGAAAAAGTAGTGGCCGCAAGACCACAGAGTCGAAACTTCAAGGCGGAGCGTGAGGCGCGTGCCAAAGAGCAGGCAGAGCGACGCAAACAAAACAAGGGCAACAACCGTGACCAACAACAAAACGGCAACCGTCAGAAAAATGACGGCCGTAATGGTGGTAAACCTGGTCAAGGGAACCGCGACAATCGCCGATTCAACGACCAAGGGAAAAAACCACAAGGTCAAGGGAATCGTGGCAATGATCGCCGTCAGCAACAAGACTTCCAGCCAAAACAAGCTGGACCACGTGTTGACTTTAAAGCCCGTGCAGCAGCCCTAAAAGCAGAGCAAAATGCAGAGTACGCACGCTCAAGCGAGGAGCGCTTCAAACAATCGCAAGCAGCCAAAGAAGCCTTGGCTCAAGCTAACAAACGCAAGGAGCCAGAGGAAATCTTTGAAGAAGCTGCTAAGCTAGCTGAACAAACGCAGCCAGCGGTAACAGTAGTTCCTGTAGCGAAAGAAGCGCCAGTGGATACACGTCGTAAAAAACAAGCTCGACCAGACAAAGAACGTGATGATTATGATCACGAAGAAGATGGTCCTAGAAAACAACAAAAGAATCGAAGTAGTCAAAATCAAGTGAGAAATCAAAGAAATAGTAACTGGAATAACAATAAGAAGAACAAAAAAGGCAATAACAAGAACAACCGTAACCAGGCTCCAAAACCTGTTACAGAGCGCAAGTTCCATGAATTGCCAACAGAATTTGAATATACAGATGGTATGACTGTTGCGGAAATCGCAAAACGTATCAAACGTGAACCAGCTGAAATCGTTAAGAAACTCTTTATGATGGGGATTATGGCCACACAAAACCAATCCTTGGATGGAGAAACCATTGAACTCCTTATGGTGGATTACGGTATCGAAGCCAAACAAAAGGTTGAAGTGGACAATGCCGACATCGAACGTTTCTTTGTCGAAGATGATTATCTCAATGAAGATGAATTGGTTGAGCGTCCACCAGTTGTCACCATCATGGGACACGTTGACCATGGTAAGACAACACTTTTGGATACCCTTCGTAATTCTCGTGTTGCGACAGGTGAAGCGGGTGGTATCACTCAGCATATCGGTGCTTACCAAATCGTGGAAAATGGCAAGAAGATTACCTTCCTTGATACGCCAGGACACGCAGCCTTTACATCTATGCGTGCGCGTGGTGCTTCTGTTACCGATATTACCATCTTGGTTGTAGCGGCCGACGACGGGGTTATGCCTCAAACTATCGAAGCCATCAACCACTCAAAAGCAGCGAACGTTCCAATCATCGTTGCTATCAACAAGATTGATAAACCAGGTGCCAACCCAGAACGTGTTATCGGTGAATTGGCTGAACACGGTGTCATGTCAACTGCCTGGGGTGGAGATTCTGAGTTTGTAGAAATCTCAGCTAAATTCAACCAAAACATCGATGAACTCTTGGAAACGGTCCTACTTGTGGCTGAAATCCAAGAACTCAAGGCCGACCCAACAGTGCGTGCGATCGGTACCGTTATCGAAGCTCGCTTGGATAAAGGAAAAGGTGCGGTCGCAACCCTTCTTGTTCAACAAGGTACTTTGAATGTGCAAGACCCTATCGTTGTCGGAAATACCTTCGGTCGTGTCCGTGCTATGACCAATGACCTTGGTCGTCGTGTTAAGGTTGCAGGTCCATCAACACCAGTATCTATCACAGGTTTGAACGAAGCGCCAATGGCGGGTGACCACTTTGCTGTTTACGAAGATGAAAAATCTGCGCGTGCAGCAGGTGAAGAATGTGCCAAACGTGCCCTTATGAAACAACGTCAAGTTACCCAACGTGTCAGCCTTGAAAACCTCTTTGATACGCTTAAAGCTGGTGAACTTAAGTCTGTTAACGTCATCATCAAGGCCGACGTACAAGGTTCTGTTGAAGCCCTTTCTGCCTCACTTCAGAAGATCGATGTGGAGGGTGTTAAAGTGACCATCGTCCACTCAGCGGTCGGTGCTATCAATGAATCTGACGTGACTCTTGCCGAAGCTTCAAATGCCTTTATCGTTGGTTTCAACGTACGCCCTACACCACAAGCTCGTCAACAAGCGGAAGCTGACGATGTAGAAATCCGTCTCCACAGCATTATCTACAAGGTTATCGAAGAGATGGAAGAAGCTATGAAAGGGATGCTTGACCCAGAATTTGAAGAAAAAGTTATCGGTGAAGCAGTTATCCGTGAAACCTTCAAGGTATCTAAAGTGGGAACCATTGGTGGATTCATGGTTATCAACGGTAAGGTTACCCGTGACTCGAAAGTCCGTGTTATCCGTGACGGTGTCGTTATCTATGATGGCGAACTCGCAAGCTTGAAACACTACAAAGACGACGTTAAAGAAGTTACAAACGGTCGTGAAGGTGGTCTCATGATTGATGGCTACAATGATATCAAGACTGATGATGTGATTGAGGCATACGTCATGGAAGAAATCAAACGATAATAGAGAAACGATAGCCAATTTGACTCGTCGTCAACAGCGCCTTGATGAACTTTAGTTCTATCAAAGGCTTGTTTCCTAGATTCAAATGGCTCTAGTTCCTCTATCTATTAGAAATAGCTAGGTCTGCTGGCCTAGCTTTTGGTTCAAAGTAGAGAAAGGAATATCATGGCAAATCATTTCCGTACGGATCGTGTGGGCATGGAAATCAAGCGTGAAGTCAATGAGATTTTGCAAAAGAAAGTCCGTGATCCGCGTGTCCAAGGTGTGACCATCACAGATGTTCAGATGCTAGGTGACTTGTCTGTAGCCAAGGTTTACTACACCATTTTGAGTAACCTTGCTTCGGATAACCAAAAAGCTCAAATCGGGCTTGAAAAAGCAACTGGTACGATTAAACGTGAACTTGGTCGCAATTTGAAATTGTACAAAATCCCAGATTTGATCTTCGTCAAAGACGAATCCATCGAATATGGAAACAAGATTGACGAGATGCTACGCAATCTGGATAAGAACTAAGAAAGAGGGGCAACCCTCTTTTTTGTTGTCAGAGTATAATCATTGCTATTTGAAGATGTATCTCTCTGATAAAATCGGTTTAAAAAATTTGTAAATTTCAAATAGTATGATATGACAAAGTCTGATATGAATGAAAAACGGAGAGACATATGGCTAAACAAGATATAGCTATGCAAGTACTGCAACAAGTGGTGAAACTTCCTGTTGTCAAAGTTGATCGAGAGAAATTTTTAGTAGAAAAGTTTTCAAAGGAACTAGATCGCAAGGACATTTTAACTTTGATTGAACAAGGACCGACGGCTTTATTACCCCAGGAAAGCTTGGATCGCGTGGCCAAGGCCTGTATTAAGGACAATGTCCTGTTAGCCAGTGGAACATCGGTGTTAGCAGGTCTGCCTGGAGGGATTGTCATGGCGATTACTATTCCGACAGACGTAGCCCAGTTTTATGCTTTTTCATTGAAACTAGCTCAAGAACTAGGCTATATTTACGGATTTGATGATCTTTGGGCATCGCGCAATGAGTTGAGCGAGGAAGCTAAAAACACACTCCTACTGTATCTCGGTGTGATGCTGGGAGTAAATGGCACAGGTGCCCTGCTTCGATCAGGCGGTGTGACAGTAGCCAAGCAAGTCATAAAAGTAGTGAACAAGAAAGCCTTGACAAAAACTCTTTGGTATCCGATTTTAGAAAAAGTTTTGAAAATTTTTGGTGTCAATCTGACAAAAGGAGGCCTAGCCAAAGGGATGGGGAAAGTGATCCCTATCCTAGGTGGAGTCATTTCTGGTGGCCTAACCTTTGCGACCATGAAGCCAATGGGAGAAAGATTGCAACAGGAATTGTCCAAGCTAGTCAACTACAATGAAGTGCAATATCAAAGAGACGTTGATACTATTCGAAAAGAGGTCGAAATCATCGAAGGAGAGTAATATGGGATTCATTAAAATTCTAGCCAAGACTTACGGGAATTACTTTTTTACGATGCAGGGTTTAAAAGTGATGAAAACAATGAAAAAAGATGACAATCTTGTTGTTGGTCTAGGAAAGTTATTTCTTGTAGATAAGTTAATGGATACGGCTCACTGGTTAGCAAAGCCAGATGATAAGGAATAACTTGAAATGAAAGAAACTAGCAGGAACACCACTGCTAGTTTTTTAATCTCTTCCCATATGGTATAATATAAGCAGTAAAATCATTTTAGAACATACATGGAGGTCGTCATGGATAATATCATAGATGTGTCAATTCCCGTTGCAGAAGTGGTGGACAAGCATCCAGAAGTCTTGGAAATTCTAGTGGAGTTAGGTTTTAAACCACTAGCCAATCCCTTGATGCGCAATACAGTCGGTCGCAAGGTATCGCTCAAACAGGGTTCTAAGCTGGAAGGGACACCTATGGACAAGATTGTCCGCACACTGGAAGCGAATGGTTACGAAGTGATTGGGTTAGACTAATGGCAGATGAACGGATTCATATCCTACGGGATATTTTGTTAGAATTGCACAATGGTGCCTCTCCTGAGTCAGTTCAGGAGCGTTTTGATGCGACCTTTACAGGTGTGTCAGCCATCGAGATTTCCCTCATGGAGCACGAGCTGATGAACTCAGACTCAGGTGTCACCTTTGAAGATGTCATGGATCTATGTGATGTCCATGCTAATCTTTTTAAAAACGCTGTTAAGGGTGTCGAAGTAGAGGATACCGAGCATCCTGGCCACCCCGTTCGCGTTTTCAAGGATGAAAATCTGGCACTCCGTGCTGCCTTGATTCGTATTCGGAGACTGTTAGATACCTATGAGTCTATGGAAGACGAGGAAATGCTGGCAGAGATGCGCAAGGGTTTGGTTCGTCAAATGGGGCTTTTGGGGCAATTTGATATCCACTACCAGCGCAAGGAAGAGCTCTTCTTTCCTATCATGGAGCGCTATGGACACGATTCACCTCCCAAAGTTATGTGGGGAGTGGATGACCAGATCAGGGAACTCTTTCAAACAGCTCTAACGACAGCCAAGTCACTACCAGAAGTTTCGATTAGCAGTGTAAAAGAAGCTTTTGAAGCTTTTGCGACAGAGTTTGAAAGTATGATTTTCAAGGAAGAGTCCATCCTTCTCATGATTCTCCTTGAGTCCTTTACTCAGGATGATTGGCTTCAGATTGCGGAGGAGAGCGATGCTTACGGCTATGCCATCGTCCGTCCGTCTGAGAAATGGGTTCCGGAGCGTCAGAGCTTTGTTGAGGAAAAGAGTGCAGAGGAGCCTGTGCAGTTAGACACGGCTGAAGGCCAAGTGCAACAAGTTATCGATACGCCAGAAGGTCAGTTTACCATTACCTTTACCCCTAAGGAAAAGGAAGCAGTGCTGGACCGCCATAGTCAACAGGCTTTTGGCAATGGCTATCTCTCCGTCGAGCAGGCCAACCTCATCCTTAATCACCTCCCCATGGAGATTACCTTTGTCAATAAAGACGACATTTTCCAGTATTACAATGACAATGCACCAGCTGATGAGATGATTTTCAAACGGACGCCGTCCCAAGTCGGACGCAATGTTGAACTCTGCCATCCGCCCAAGTACCTAGAAAAGGTGAAGGCCGTTATGAAAGGTCTTCGTGAAGGTAAAAAGGACAAGTATGAAATGTGGTTCAAGTCTGAGTCGCGAGGCAAGTTTGTCCACATCACCTACGCTGCGGTACACGATGAAAACGGGGAATTCCAAGGCGTGCTAGAGTATGTTCAGGATATCCAGCCCTACCGAGAGATTGATACGGACTACTTCCGTGGATTAGAATAAGGAGAATCAATGAGTTACGAACAAGAATTTATGAAGGATTTTGAGGCCTGGGTGAATACCCAGATCATGATCAACGACATGGCGCACAAGGAAAGTCAAAAAGTTTACGAAGAAGACCAAGACGAGCGTGCCAAAGATGCCATGATTCGCTACGAAAGTCGCTTGGATGCCTACCAGTTCTTGCTGGGTAAGTTTGAAAACTTCAAAGCAGGCAAGGGTTTCCATGATTTGCCAGAAGGATTGTTTGGTGAGAGAAACTATTAAAATACAGATACTTTCTTGATTTTTTGCCAAAATCTTGATAGAATATCTTTATTAAATCCTTGTCAGAGCAGGGATTTTTTATTGAAAGGATTTTATTATGTCAAAGAAACTCCAACGTAAAAAACAATTACGAAATAGCCTTCGTCGTTCAGGTGCATTTTCAACTACAGTGACCAAAGTTGTCGAAGAGACCAAAAAAGTCGTGAAACATGCGGAAAAATCTGCCAGCCAAGCAGGAAAAGTCGTCTCTAAAAAAGTGGAACAAGCAGTAGAAGCGACCAAGGAACAGGCTCAAAAAGTGGCGAATTCAGTAGAAGATTTCGCAGCTACTTTGGGTGGCCTCTCAGTAGATCGCGCTAAGACTTTCTATGATGAAGGCATCAAGTCAGCTTCTGACTTCAAAAACTGGACTGAAAAAGAACTACTTGCCTTGAAGGGAATCGGCCCAGCTACGATCAAGAAATTAAAAGAACACGGAATCAGCTTCAAGTAATTTTTCTTGTCCCTTGCATTTCCGTCAAAAACTTGTTACAATAAAGCCATTAGAGGTGTTTTGAATCCCACATTTTACAGAAAGTGGCGGAGCTGAGAAGTCCACAAATGTGTCAAAACTGGTTGCTGATGAATGAAAAATTGAAATATTAGAATAGTCTTTTTGTTTCCGTTTAGGACTAGGCAGCGAGTTGCAGGCTGTACTCAAGTACGCCAATGCGAGCTAACGACGTCATAAAGGAGAAACAATAAGACGAAAGTTGCGGGCTCTGCCCGAAATTGGGTGGTACCGCGGATAAACACATTCGTCCCTGTCATGTAGATGGCAGGGGCGATTTTTTGTAGAAAGCGAGGGAGAAGGATGGCAAGAGCTAAACTGCCAGAACGAATCGAAACAGAACGTCTTCTTTTACGAGTCCGAACAGTGGATGATGCAGTGGATATCCATGACTACGCTAGTTTGGCAGAGGTCGCCTATCCAGCAGGCTTTCCGCCCGTCAAGACCTTGGAAGATGAGATTTATTATCTGGAGAATATTCTTCCTGAGCGTAATGAAAAGAACAATCTCCCAGCAGGCTATGGAATTGTTGTCAAAGGGACTGATAAGGTCATCGGCTCTGTTGATTTCCCTCGTCGTCACGAGGATGATGTCTTGGAGATTGGCTATATCTTACATCCAGACTATTGGGGTCTAGGTTATGTTCCAGAAGCAGCGTGTGCTTTGATTGACCTATCTTTTAAAGAATTGAACCTACACAAGATTGAACTAACTTGTTTTGGTTATAATGTCCAAAGTCAACGAGTCGCTGAAAAATTAGGTTTTACCCTTGAAGCTCGCATAAGAGACCGCAAAGATGCCCAAGGAAATCACTGTGACAGTCTAATATTTGGCTTGTTGAGGAGTGAGTGGGAGGTGATTTGATGCATCTTTTCATCATTGGGGCTCCAGCCTCAGGAAAAATGACGATTGGTCAAGAACTGTCTCGACTGACGGATTCTACCCTCTTTTATAACCATCAAGCCATCGATTTTGCATTAGAAATCTATCAGGATTATACTGAGGAGATGTGGGAATTTGTTCGTGGAATTACCTTTTCTTTCCTTGGAGCTAGCGCTAGAAATCAGCGATATGTGATTTTAACAGACGTGATTGATTTTTCAAATCAGTACCAGCTGATGTATTTGAAGCAAATTCAGGATTTGTTGGATGACTATCATCAAGAGATTCTTTTTGTGGAGTTGGAAACAAGTCTTGAAGAGCGTTTACGTCGAAATCGAACGGAGAATCGATTAAAGCACAAACCCTTAAAACGACATATTGAGGTATCTGAAAGAGAAATTTTAGAGACAGCTGAAACACTTCAATTAAATTCCCAACATCAACCGAATGAGTTGCACCACTACCTTAAAATAAATAATACGAATCTGTCTGCAGAAGAAGTTGCTAAGCAGATTCAAGATAAAATGAATACAATAGAGAAAGGACAAACACATGTCTAAAGAACTTTCACCTAAATACAATCCAGCCGAGGTTGAGGCTGGTCGTTACCAAAAATGGCTTGATGCCGATGTTTTCAAGCCTTCAGGCGATCAAAAGGCTAAGCCTTATTCAATCGTCATTCCACCACCAAACGTAACTGGGAAACTTCACCTTGGTCACGCTTGGGATACAACTCTTCAGGATATCATCATCCGTCAAAAACGCATGCAAGGTTTCGATACGCTCTGGCTTCCAGGGATGGACCATGCGGGGATTGCGACTCAGGCTAAGGTTGAGGAGCGTTTGCGTGGTGAGGGCATCAGCCGTTATGACCTCGGTCGTGAAAAATTCCTAGATAAAGTCTGGGAATGGAAAGACGAGTATGCCACTACCATCAAGGAACAATGGGGCAAGATGGGGCTCTCTGTAGACTACTCTCGTGAACGTTTTACCCTTGACGAAGGCTTGTCAAAAGCTGTTCGCAAGGTTTTTGTCGAACTTTACAAGAAAGGCTGGATCTACCGTGGTGAGTTTATCATCAACTGGGACCCAGCAGCTCGCACAGCCCTTTCTGATATCGAGGTTATCCATAAGGACGTTGAAGGTGCCTTCTACCACATGAATTACATGCTGGAAGACGGTTCACGCGCCCTTGAAGTTGCGACAACTCGTCCTGAGACCATGTTTGGGGACGTTGCTGTTGCGGTCAATCCAGAAGACCCACGCTACAAAGACTTGATTGGTAAAAATGTCGTCCTTCCAATCGCTAATAAATTGATTCCAATCGTTGGAGATGAACACGCTGATCCTGAGTTTGGTACTGGTGTCGTGAAAATCACACCTGCCCACGATCCAAACGACTTCTTGGTTGGTCAACGTCATAACTTGCCACAAGTTAATGTCATGAATGACGACGGAACCATGAACGACTTGGCCTTCGAATTTGCAGGTATGGACCGTTTTGAAGCTCGTAAGGCAGTCGTTGCTAAGCTGGAAGAAATCGGTGCCCTTGTTAAAATAGAAAAACGTGTCCACAGTGTTGGTCACTCAGAGCGTACAGGTGTTGTGGTTGAACCACGCTTGTCTACTCAGTGGTTCGTTAAGATGGACCAATTGGCGAAAAATGCCATTGCCAACCAAGACACAGATGATAAGGTAGAATTCTACCCACCTCGTTTCAACGATACCTTCCTCCAATGGATGGAAAATGTCCACGACTGGGTAATCTCTCGTCAGCTCTGGTGGGGTCACCAAATCCCTGCTTGGTACAATGCTGAGGGTGAAATATATGTCGGCGAAGAAGCTCCAGAGGGTGACGGATGGACTCAAGACGAAGACGTCTTGGATACTTGGTTCAGTTCTGCCCTTTGGCCATTCTCAACTATGGGCTGGCCTGATGTCGACTCAGAAGACTTTAAACGTTATTATCCAACATCAACTTTGGTGACTGGTTATGATATTATTCCGTTCTGGGTGTCTCGGATGATTTTCCAAGGTTTGGAATTTACTGGCAAGTCGCCATTCAAAAACGCCTTGATTCATGGTCTCATTCGTGATGAACAAGGACGCAAGATGTCGAAATCTCTCGGTAACGGGATTGATCCAATGGATGTTATTGATAAGTACGGAACAGATAGCCTTCGTTGGTTCCTTTCAAACGGTTCTGCACCAGGTCAAGACGTGCGCTTCTCTTACGAGAAAATGGATGCTTCATGGAACTTCATTAACAAGATCTGGAACATCTCTCGCTACATCCTCATGAACAATGAAGGCTTGACCCTTGAGCAAGCAAGTGCCAATGTCGAAAAAGTTGTTAACAAGGAAGCTGGAAACGTTACTGACCGCTGGATTCTCCACAACCTCAATGAAACCATCGGCAAAGTTACTGAAAACTTTGACAAGTTTGAGTTTGGGGTAGCTGGACACATCCTCTACAACTTCATCTGGGACGAGTTTGCGGACTGGTACGTTGAGTTGACCAAGGAAGTCCTTTACAGCGATAATGAAGAAGAGAAAGTCATCACACGTTCTGTTCTCCTTTATACTTTGGACAAGATCCTTCGTCTCCTTCACCCAATCATGCCATTCGTGACAGAGGAAATCTTTGGACAAATCTCAGAAGGCTCTATCGTTACAGCGGAATACCCAACTGTTAACCCAGTCTTTGAAGACCTTGCGGCTCACACAGGTGTGGAAAGTCTTAAAGACTTGATCCGTGCCGTTCGGAATGCGCGTGCGGAAGTAAACGTCGCTCCAAGCAAGCCTATCACCATCCTTGTCAAGACAAGCGATAGCGACTTGGAAGCCTTCTTTAATAGCAATGTCAACTACATCAAGCGCTTCACAAATCCAGAACACTTGGAAATTGCCTCAACCATCCCTGCACCTGAACTGGCTATGTCAAGCGTCATCACCGGAGCAGAAATCTACCTGCCGCTGGCAGACCTCCTCAATGTCGAAGAAGAATTAGCTCGTCTCGACAAGGAACTCGCCAAATGGCAAAAAGAACTGGATATGGTCGGTAAGAAGCTCTCTAACGAACGCTTCGTAGCCAATGCCAAACCAGAAGTCGTCCAAAAAGAACGCGACAAACAAGCCGACTACCAAGCCAAGTACGACGCGACCGTAGCACGTATTGATGAGATGAAGAAGTTGGTGAAATAAATAAAGAAACACGGTGAGAAACCGTGTTTTTTGGTATAATGAAATCAAAAGGAGAACAATAATTTGAGTAAGAAAGCGTTACAACAATTGAAGAGTATATGTAATAAAATTAAAGAAAATATATTGGAACACGATTTATTCAAAATGAACAGAGATGAAGCTATTAAATATTTAATCTCCAGATCTGAAACTGCTAATCTTATTTATGGTGGTGAATTATCTTTAGATATTCAAAATTCTCTGCATTTTATGTTACATAATCTGGACGAAAAAGTACCTTTTACTAATAAAAAGTTAGATGTTGATGAACTAATATTATTGCTTAGAAATATAAATAATTTTTTAGAATTCGAAAGATTTATTCAACTATCTAATCATGATATTGTGAGACCGATTATAAATGGTCAACGTATCCGTTTTGAATATGTTAATGAGCGATATAGGAATAATGAAATTTATAATGGATATTGGCACATCGAGGAACTAAACAAAGCCTTACCAAAATATCCAATTTATAAAAGTGAATTTCAAAATATAACGGATAAAATGTTTGATTTAACTGTTGATATTAGTTTGGGTGATTTTACCTTAAAAGACTATAAAATATTTTGTAAAGGGATAGATAAAATCATACAGAATAAGTATTTTAAAGATGTTCAAATTGCAAGCGAAATAGGTTATATCTTGCTGACAAAAGAGAAATGGATTTTTGAAATAAATGAAATAATACCAGAATTATCTTCTAAAAAAATTAATCAAATTATAGATTTTTTGACCTATAACTTTGAAGATATTTTTAGTGACCCCCTTTTATCATATTTTATTCCAGTAGAAGATCAATTGATGTTATCTTTTAGTTTATTTCTTTCTATTAGATTAGATAAAAATATACTCAGATTATTAAATAGAAAGAATGAGACATTATATCAGAACGAACAAAAAAAGTTAGAGTTACATCAAATCAATGAGCTTAAATGTATGAAATCAGATATATTTGATTTTGATACGGATAAAAATGGTAGTCCAGGGGAAGATTTAATTGTATATGATAAAAAGGCAAATGTAGTTCACGCTATTGAATTAAAATATAAACTTCCAGTTGATTCAGTGAACGAAATAAGAAATTTAAAAAATCTATTATCTAAGGCTGCTAAACAAAATAAAGATGCTATGAAAAATTTAACCGTAGAGAATGTCTTTGAAAAATACTTTGATCATAAATATAACGGACTCAAACCAAATAAAATATTATTTTTTACTTTAACCAATTATTCAGTAGATTATTTTTCAGATAGTTTTATCTTATTAACCCCGCATTATAAACGACTATTAAAAGAGGATGGTTGCTCAAATCATTTAGAAGATATTTTTAATGATAAATATAGAGGTTTAAATTTAGTTCCTAAAATAAAGTTCAAAAAAATAAACCTATTTGGAAACAGAATAAAATTTCCAGTTAATTGTGCAGAGGCTTCTCGCAAAAATTTATGAAGATGATGTTAGGTGTCCTTATTCCTTCTATATCTACATCTACTCAATATTATGTGTTAAATACATTTTTATAGTAGCATTTTTATGCCTCATTTTCAAAGTTATTAGAATAAGTAACGAATTATATTTTCTATTTTCAAGTTATTATTTATGTTATACTGGAAAAAATCAATATTTTAGAAATCGTCTTACCACATAAAAAACTCAGTCAATTTGTTCTTAAAACTCCCCCAAGCGATACCATCGGCTGGGTAGCAAAGAAATAAAAAGTCCTGTCACTTTCTCCCATTTAACCTTTGACTATTCCGCAAAATTATCGTACAATAAAGAGTACATGATAAAATGAGGTCAGAGTCTGTTCGCTCTGGCGATAGTAGTAAAAATGAGGAGAAACGCTTTGGAATTAGAAGTATTTGCTGGGCAAGAAAAAAGTGAACTATCTATGATTGAGGTAGCGCGTGCTATCTTGGAACTTCGTGGTCGTGATCATGAGATGCATTTTAGCGATCTTGTAAACGAAATTCAAAACTACCTTGGAACATCAAACAGCGATATCCGTGAAGCCTTGCCTTTGTTCTACACAGAGTTGAACTTTGACGGTAGCTTCATCTCTCTTGGAGACAACAAATGGGGGCTTCGTTCATGGTATGGTGTAGACGAAATCGACGAAGAAATCATCGCTCTTGAAGAAAGTGACGACGATGAAGTAGCGCCAAAAGCTAAGAAAAAACGTGTCAACGCCTTTATGGATGGTGATTCAGATGCCATTGACTACAATGCGGATGATCCAGAAGACGAAGATGCATACGAAGCAGATCCAGCTCTTTCATACGATGATGAAAATCCAGATGATGAGAAAAATGAAGTGGAAGCTTACGATGCAGAAATCAATGAAATCGCCCCTGATGACTTGGGTGAAGACGTGGATCTCAACGAAGAAGACGACGAGTTTTCTGACGATGACGCTGAAACAAGTGAAGAAGAGTAAAATGCCTTAAGAAGGAGATCGCTGGATCTCCTTTTTTGTTCTTTGAGCGTGTTGTCCGTTTGTATGCGGATCTTTAGTTGTTTTTCTGAAAACAATCTCCTTTTTTCATCTTTTACCAATTCGGGTTGACAAATGTTCTGCTTTGAGGTATTATATTGTTCGGGCACCTCTTTTAGAGGTCGGAGCTCCCTAGTTACTAGGGAGCTATTTTTGTTTTTTCAGGAAGTTTTCTTGAAATGTCGTTATTCATAAGGGTCTTGTTTTCTATCTCCCCTCGTAGTCAACAAGGCCTTGAGAATTTTAGAAAGAGGAATCTATGTCTACGAAATATATTTTTGTAACTGGTGGTGTGGTGTCGTCTATTGGGAAAGGGATTGTGGCAGCAAGTCTGGGGCGTCTCTTGAAAAATCGTGGTCTCAAAGTAACCATTCAGAAGTTTGACCCTTATATCAATATCGATCCGGGAACCATGAGTCCTTACCAGCACGGGGAAGTCTTTGTGACAGATGATGGGGCTGAGACAGATTTGGACTTGGGTCACTATGAACGTTTCATCGATATTAATTTAAACAAATATTCCAACGTGACAACTGGTAAAATCTACAGTGAAGTTCTTCGTAAGGAGCGCCGTGGAGAATACCTTGGTGCAACTGTTCAGGTTATTCCTCATATCACAGATGCTTTGAAGGAAAAAATAAAGCGTGCCGCTGTAACGACCGACTCTGATGTCATTATCACAGAGGTTGGTGGAACCGTTGGGGATATCGAGTCCTTGCCATTCCTAGAGGCCCTTCGTCAGATGAAGGCAGATGTGGGGGCAGATAATGTCATGTACATCCATACAACCTTGCTTCCTTATCTCAAGGCTGCTGGTGAGATGAAGACCAAGCCGACTCAGCATTCTGTAAAAGAATTGCGTGGTTTGGGAATCCAGCCAAATATGTTGGTTATTCGTACCGAAAAACCAGCTGGTCAAGGAATTAAAAATAAACTAGCTCAGTTCTGTGATGTGGCACCAGAAGCTGTTATCGAGTCTTTGGATGTTGAACACCTTTACCAAATTCCATTGAACTTGCAGGCACAAGGTATGGACCAAATTGTTTGTGACCATTTGAAACTAGATGCACCAGTAGCGGATATGACAGAGTGGTCAGCCATGGTGGATAAGGTCATGAACCTGAAAAAACATGTCAAGATTTCCCTTGTCGGTAAGTATGTTGAGTTGCAAGATGCCTATATTTCTGTGGTCGAAGCCTTGAAACACTCTGGGTATGCCAACGACGCAGAAGTGAAGATTAATTGGATCAATGCCAATGATGTGACGGCAGAGAATGTGGCAGAGCTCTTGTCTGATGCGGACGGAATCATCGTACCAGGAGGTTTTGGCCAACGTGGTACGGAAGGAAAAATTCAAGCCATCCGTTATGCGCGTGAGAATGATGTTCCAATGTTGGGAGTCTGCTTGGGAATGCAGTTGACTTGTATCGAGTTTGCTCGTCACGTTTTGGGTCTTGAAGGTGCCAATTCTGCTGAACTTGCACCAGAAACAAAATACCCTATCATCGATATCATGCGTGATCAGGTTGATGTTGAGGATATGGGTGGCACCCTTCGTTTGGGACTTTATCCATCTAAGTTGAAACGTGGCTCTAAAGCAGCGGCTGCTTATCACAATCAAGAAGTGGTGCAACGTCGTCACCGTCACCGTTATGAGTTTAACAACGCCTTTCGTGAACAGTTTGAGGCAGCAGGTTTTGTCTTTTCAGGAGTTTCACCTGATAATCGTTTGGTCGAAATTGTGGAAATTCCTGAAAATAAATTCTTTGTGGCTTGTCAGTATCACCCTGAACTTTCCAGCCGTCCAAATCGTCCAGAAGAACTCTACACTGCCTTTGTCACTGCAGCAGTTGAGAATAGCAATTAGCAAAATCAGAACCTTTGAGAACAATCTCAGAGGTTTTTTAATTCATTCAGGAACTCAGGCGCTTGGCAATAAGAATTAGACTCACTGAGGGAAGAGATTTTCCTTGCTCGTATACGGCTTCCCTATTTGTCCTAGAGCCCTTTTTGTGTTACAATGAATGATATGAAAGCTAAGAAATTATGGATGACTGGCTTGACTGTGGCTGGTCTAAGTGCCCTTGCTTTGGGTGCCAAAAAAGCAGCAGATAACCACAAACTGATGAAGACGCAAGAAGAGTTGACCGCTATCGTGCGCGAACTTTTCTCAGATATGGGTGAGATTGCGACTCTCTATGTTCAAGTCTACGAAAGTAGCCTAGAGCGACTTGTCGGAGGAGTCGTTTTCGAGGATGGTCGTCACTATACCTTTGTCTATGAAAATGAAGACCTGGTCTATGAGGAGGAAGTCTTATGATACAACCTGCAAGTTTAGAAGAATTGGCATCTTTAGTAGAAAAAGATGGCAAGAAAGTCTTCCTTTTTGTGGCAGACTGGTGTGGCGATTGTCGTTATATCTATCCATCCTTGCCAGAGATTGAGGAGACCAATCCAGAGTTCACCTTTATTCGAGTGGACCGAGACCAGTATCTGGATCTGGCCAAACTCTGGGATGTGTACGGGATTCCTAGCCTTGTTGTTCTAGAAAAGGACAAGGAAATCGGCCGATTTGTCAATCGTGACCGTAAAAGCAAGCAACAAATTAACGACTTTTTAGCAGGACTGAAATAGGAGAAAAAGGAAACAATGATTTTTACATATAATAAAGAGCATGTCGGCGATGTCCTTATGATCATCGTGAAAAACAGCGGAGATGCCAAGTTGGACGTGGAGCGCAAAGGCAAGGTAGCCCGTGTTTTCCTCAAAGAAAATGGAGAAACAGTAGCTTGGAATATTTTCGAAGTTTCAAGTTTGTTTGAAATTGCAGAGCGCGGTCAAGTCTTTTTATCAGATGAGCAAGTGGAACGTTTGAACCAAGAATTGCAGACGGAAGGCTTTGCAGAAGAAATTGTCAATGACAAGGAACCTAAGTTTGTCGTCGGTGAGATTGTTGAGATGGTAGCCCATCCAGATAGCGACCACCTCAACATCTGTCAAGTGGCCGTTGCAAGTGACAAGACAGTGCAAATCGTTGCAGGGGCTCCCAATGCGCGTGTCGGATTGAAAACCATTGTTGCTCTTCCTGGAGCGATGATGCCAAAAGGCAACCTCATTTTCCCAGGCGAACTTCGCGGTGAAAAGAGTTTTGGCATGATGTGTAGCCCTCGTGAATTGCATTTGCCAAATGCTCCGCAAAAACGTGGGGTTATTGAATTATCAGAAGACCAAGTTGTCGGAACTCCATTTGACCCAGCCAAACACTGGACTGCCTAGGAAATTGTCAGTATTTGATAGACCAGATAGAGGGGAATAAGATGGCGAAAAATGTAGTGATTACAGGAGCGACCTCAGGAATCGGTGAAGCGATTGCGCGTGCTTATCTGGAGCAGGGGGAGAATGTCGTTCTAACAGGGCGACGGACAGACAGACTAGAGACCCTCAAGTCAGAGTTTGCAGAAACTTTTCCAAATCAAACAGTTTGGACCTTTTCACTAGATGTGACGGATATGACCATGGTCAAGACTGTCTGTTCCGATATTCTAGAAACGATAGGTCAGATTGATATCTTGGTCAATAATGCTGGACTAGCTCTTGGCTTGGCTCCCTATCAGGACTATGAAGAGTTGGATATGCTGACTATGTTGGATACCAATGTCAAGGGGTTGATGGCAGTTACTCGCTGTTTCTTGCCAGCAATGGTAAAAGCCAATCAAGGCCATATTATCAACATGGGATCGACCGCAGGAATCTATGCCTATGCTGGGGCAGCTGTTTACTCAGCCACCAAGGCTGCAGTCAAGACTTTTTCAGATGGTCTGCGAATTGATACCATCGCAACGGATATCAAGGTGACCACCATTCAGCCTGGGATTGTCGAAACAGATTTTTCTAGAGTACGTTTTCACGGTGATAAAGAGCGTGCTGAGGCGGTCTATCAGGGAATAGAAGCCCTGCAAGCACAAGATATCGCAGATACGGTTGTCTATGTGACTAGTCAGCCTCGTCGTGTGCAGATTACAGATATGACCATTATGGCCAATCAACAGGCGACAGGTTTCATGGTGCATAAAAAATAAAAAATTTTCTCGAAAAGTTACAAATTTCTGTAACTTTTTTTGATTCCCTGCGAATAGATAAGTAGGAGGAAGAAAATATGTATAATAAAGTTATCATGATCGGGCGCTTGACGTCTACACCAGAATTGCACAAAACCAACAATGACAAGTCAGTAGCGCGAGCAACTATCGCTGTGAACCGTCGTTACAAAGACCAAAATGGGGAACGCGAAGCCGACTTTGTCAATCTGGTTCTTTGGGGGAAATTGGCTGAAACCTTGGCAAGCTACGCAACCAAAGGTAGTCTTATCTCTGTGGATGGAGAACTTCGTACCCGTCGCTTTGAGAAAAAGGGCCAGATGAACTATGTGACTGAAGTTCTTGCCACAGGATTCCAACTTTTGGAAAGCCGCGCCCAACGTGCTATGCGTGAAAATAACGCTGGACAGGATTTGGCAGACTTGGTTTTGGAAGAGGAGGAATTGCCATTTTAAGCATAGAAAAGCCTGAGTCAATCTTAGGCTTTTTTATCTTGCCAAAGTCAGACTTTTTTCTTGACTATTTCTGACCAAGTGATACAATAGAACTATAAATTAGCACTCAGATATAAAGAGTGCTAATAATATGTAGTTCATCATGGAGGAAAACAGATGTTGAAACCATTAGGCGACCGTGTGGTCTTGAAAATCGAAGAAAAAGAACAAACTGTTGGAGGCTTTGTCCTTGCAGGCTCAGCCCAAGAAAAAACAAAAACAGCCCAAGTTGTAGCTACTGGACAAGGTGTTCGTACCTTGAACGGTGACTTGGTAGCTCCAAGCGTTAAGCCTGGAGACCGTGTCTTAGTTGAAGCTCATGCAGGTATTGATGTCAAAGATGGAGATGAAAAGTACATCATCGTAGGCGAAGCCAATATTTTGGCAATCATTGAAGAATAGAAGGAGAAAGTAAGTATGTCAAAAGAAATTAAATTTTCATCTGATGCTCGTTCAGCCATGGTCCGTGGTGTCGATATCCTAGCAGACACTGTTAAAGTAACCTTAGGACCAAAAGGTCGGAATGTCGTTCTTGAAAAATCATTTGGCTCACCATTAATTACCAATGACGGTGTTACTATTGCCAAAGAAATTGAATTGGAAGACCATTTTGAAAACATGGGTGCCAAATTGGTATCAGAAGTAGCTTCAAAAACCAATGATATCGCAGGTGACGGAACGACAACTGCAACTGTTTTGACCCAAGCGATCGTCCGCGAAGGAATCAAAAACGTCACTGCAGGTGCCAACCCAATCGGTATCCGTCGTGGGATTGAAGCAGCAGTTGCCGCAGCTGTAGAAGCCTTGAAAAACAATGCCATTCCAGTTGCTAATAAAGAAGCCATCGCTCAGGTTGCTGCTGTATCTTCTCGTTCTGAAAAAGTCGGTGAATACATTTCTGAAGCTATGGAAAAAGTTGGTAAAGACGGTGTCATTACTATCGAAGAGTCACGTGGTATGGAAACAGAGCTCGAAGTCGTGGAAGGAATGCAGTTTGACCGCGGTTATCTATCACAGTACATGGTGACAGATAGCGAAAAAATGGTGGCTGATCTTGAAAATCCATACATTTTGATTACTGACAAGAAGATTTCTAATATCCAAGAAATTTTGCCACTTCTAGAAAGCATTCTTCAAAGCAACCGTCCTCTCTTGATTATTGCGGATGATGTGGATGGTGAAGCTCTTCCAACTCTTGTATTGAACAAGATTCGTGGAACCTTCAACGTAGTAGCAGTTAAGGCACCTGGCTTCGGTGACCGTCGCAAAGCGATGCTTGAAGACATCGCCATCTTGACAGGCGGAACAGTCATCACAGAAGATCTTGGTCTTGAATTGAAAGATACTACAATTGAGGCGCTTGGTCAAGCAGCGAGAGTAACTGTGGACAAAGATAACACTGTTATCGTAGAAGGTGCTGGAAATCCTGAAGCTATTTCTCACCGTGTTGCAGTTATCAAGTCCCAAATTGAAACTACAACATCTGAATTTGACCGCGAAAAATTGCAAGAACGCTTGGCAAAATTGTCAGGTGGTGTCGCAGTGATTAAGGTCGGTGCTGCAACTGAAACTGAGTTGAAAGAAATGAAACTCCGCATTGAAGATGCCCTCAACGCTACTCGTGCAGCCGTTGAAGAAGGAATCGTTGCTGGTGGCGGAACAGTTCTTGTAAATGTCATTCCAGCCGTAGCTGATTTGGAATTGACAGGAGATGAAGCGACAGGACGCAATATTGTTCTCCGTGCCTTGGAAGAACCTGTTCGTCAAATCGCTCACAATGCGGGATTCGAAGGTTCTATTGTTATTGACCGCTTGAAGAATGCTGAAGTTGGTACAGGCTTCAACGCAGCAACTGGCGAATGGGTCAACATGATTGAAGAAGGAATCATTGACCCAGTGAAAGTGAGCCGTTCAGCCCTTCAAAATGCAGCATCTGTAGCCAGCTTGATCTTGACAACAGAAGCAGTCGTAGCCAATAAACCGGAACCAGCAGCCCCAGCTCCAGCAATGGATCCAAGCATGATGGGCGGGATGATGTAAAAGTAACTTTAAAAAACACCAAAGGAGGGAAGAACATTCCCTCCTTTTATGGTTTTCTCTTCTAAAATTGATTTGAGCTCTCCTAACTTATATGATAAAATAAGACTAGAAAAAGGAGAAGAACATGATCGATGTAGAAGAAATTCTGAGCAAGATGAATCCCAATCAGAAGATTAATTATGACCGTGTTATGCAGAAAATGGTTCAAGTTTGGGAGAAAAATGAGCAACGTCCCACTATTCTCATGCATGTTTGCTGTGCTCCTTGTAGTACCTACACCCTAGAATACCTGACAAAATACGCTGATGTGACCATCTATTTTGCCAATTCCAATATTCATCCTAAGGCAGAATACCACAAGCGGGCTTACGTCACCAAGAAATTTGTCAGTGATTTCAATGAGCGAACCGGAAATACGGTCCAGTATTTAGAAGCGCCCTACGAACCCAATGAATACCGGAAGTTAGTCAGAGGACTAGAAGAAGAACCAGAAGGCGGTGACCGTTGTAAGGTTTGTTTTGACTACCGTCTGGATAAAACAGCGCAAGTGGCTATGGACTTGGGCTTTGACTACTTTGGTTCAGCATTGACCATCAGTCCTCATAAGAATTCTCAAACCATCAATAGTATCGGAATTGATGTGCAAAAGATTTATACCACCCACTATCTTCCAAGTGATTTCAAGAAAAATCAAGGCTACAAGCGCTCGGTAGAGATGTGCGAGGAGTATGATATTTATCGTCAATGTTATTGTGGATGCGTCTATGCAGCTCAAGCTCAGAACATTGATCTTGTTCAGGTTAAGAAGGATGCCACAGCTTTTTTGCTGGATAAGGATGTTGAAAAAGACTATTCCCACATCAAGTTTACTGTTACTAAATTGGATATATAGAAATCAACCCAGCTGAAAAGCTGGGTTTTTCAAATAAAAAAACCAGGGCTCTCACCCCGGTTCGACAACTTTACCGATTCTTTAGTTCTATGTAGCGTTTGTACCAAATGTTGACATAGGCCTCTGAGAAAGGACCGCGACCATTGTTGATCCAATCAACAAGGATTTTAACATGCTCTTTCAAAATATAGTCTAAATCATCAGAATACTTCATTTTGCGTTTATGGCGCTCATACTCTTCAACGTCCAAGAGACGCTTTTCACCATCAGTGAAGACCTTGACATCCAAATCATAATCAATGTATTTCAGGGCTTCCTCATCTAGATAGTAGGGGCTGGCCATATTGCAATAGTAGGAAATCCCATTATCGCGAATCATGGCAATGATATTAAACCAATATTTTTTGTGAAAGTAAACAATAGCCGGTTCTCGAGTCACCCAACGACGACCGTCACTTTCGGTAACAAGTGTGTGGTCGTTGACGCCGATAATGGCGTTCTCTGTTGTTTTTAGTACCATGGTGTCCCGCCAAGTACGGTGAAGACTCCCATCATACTTATAACTTTGAATTGTAATAAAGTCGCCTTCTTTTGGAAGTTTCATAACTAACCAACTTTCTACAATTTATAAGTTTATCATCTACCATTATATCATAAATTGGTCTAATTTTTTTGAATTTTACATGAAAATGTCAAAGATATTCTCTGAGAGCGCTTGCTATATCCGAAAAATCATAGCCTTTTCTAGCTAGGACTTGAGTTAAACGTTGCTTTAGTTCGTAACCTTCATATTTACGAGCATACTTAGCATATTGTTTGTCTAGCTCTTTAAAAATGAGTTCTTGAGTCGTTTCTTGGTCTACTTGACTATCCAAGTCATCAAAAGCATTTTTAGCATCAGAATAGGAGAAGCCTTTGTTCGTCAAGTTTTGAATAATCTTATCCTGCAAGGCACGAGCGGGAAGCTTTCCCGTGTATTTTTTTAGCAGTTTCTCCGCCACACGTTGAGCAACCTCTGAAAAATCAAAATCCTTTAAAACCTCTTCAATAGTTGATTTGGCAATCCCTTTTTGAGACAGTTTTTGAGCTAGCACATGAGGTCCCTTATCTCCAGAAAGTTGATTTGCATTGATGATAGAGTAGGCATACTGATGATCATTAATCCAGTTGTCTTCTTTCAGGTTAGAGATAACTTGACTAGTGATTTTTTCATCAAGATCATACTTTTTCAAATATTCTCTTACTTCCTTTTCAGTACGAGCCTTGAAGGATAAATGGTAGAGAGCGAGGTTCTTACCATAAGAAAACTGAGCAAAGTCCTGAATCTCGGTAAGTTCCTCTTTGCTAATGACCTTATCTTTAGACAACATAAAACGGACAATGGTATCTTCCGTGATATAAGAGGTTTGCTGTCCATCTAGCTCCATCAAGTAAAGGCGTTTTTTCTTTTCAAGTTTTGTGATTTTCATAGTTCTATTATACCCTAAAATGTGATAAGATAGGGGTATGAATCTGAAAGTCAAACAAAAAATACCTTTAAAAATCAAGCGGATGGGCATCAATGGTGAGGGAATCGGTTTCTATCAGAAAACCCTCGTTTTTGTGCCTGGCGCTCTCAAAGGAGAAGATATCTATTGTCAGATTACTTCTATTAAACGTAACTTTGTTGAAGCAAAATTACTAAAGGTTAATAAGAAGTCTAAATTTCGAGTCGTGCCAGCTTGTACGATTTATAATGAATGTGGTGGTTGCCAAATCATGCACCTCCACTATGATAAACAGTTAGAGTTCAAAACGGATTTGCTCCACCAAGCCCTGAAAAAATTCGCTCCTGCGGGATATGAAAACTATGAAATCCGTCCAACTATCGGGATGCAGGAACCAAAGTACTACCGTGCTAAGCTACAATTCCAGACTCGGAAATTTAAAAATCAGGTCAAGGCAGGTTTGTATGCGCAAAACTCTCATTACCTCGTAGAGTTGAAAGACTGCTTGGTGCAAGATAAGGAAACCCAGACAATTGCGAATCGCCTAGCTGAACTTCTTACTTACCATCAAATCCCCATCACCGATGAGAGAAAAACGCTCGGCGTTCGCACCATCATGGTACGTCGAGCAAGAAAAACAGGACAAGTCCAGATAATCATCGTCACGAATCGCCAGCTAAATTTGAATCAACTAGTCAAAGACCTAGTCAAGGATTTTCCAGAAGTCGTCACAGTTGCAGTCAATACAAATACAGCAAAAACAAGTGAAATCTATGGTGAAAAGACGGAAATTATCTGGGGTCAAGAGAGTATTCAAGAAGGAGTACTTGACTATGAGTTTTCTCTCTCGCCCCGAGCTTTTTATCAGCTTAATCCTGAGCAGACAGAAATTCTCTATAGTGAAGCAGTTAAGGCTCTGGATGTCAGCGAAGAGGATCATCTGATTGATGCATATTGCGGTGTTGGGACAATCGGATTTGCCTTCGCAAATAAGGTCAAGAGTCTCAGAGGGATGGATATTATTCCAGAAGCCATAGAAGATGCCAAGCGAAATGCTAAAAAAATGGGATTTGACAATACCCATTACGAAGCGGGAACAGCTGAAGAGATTATTCCGCGCTGGTATAAAGATGGCTACCGAGCAGATGCCCTGATAGTTGACCCTCCTCGTACAGGCTTAGATGATAAGCTGTTGGATGCCATTCTGACCTATGTTCCAGAAAAAATGGTCTATGTATCCTGCAATGTTTCAACCTTGGCACGAGATTTGGTTAAGCTGGTAAAAGTCTATGACCTCCAGTATATCCAGTCGGTCGATATGTTTCCCCACACTGCACGAACAGAAGCAGTTGTTAAGTTAGTGAAGAAAAGAAAAAATCAACTTCACTGAAAAAAGATCTTGACAAAGTAGGAAAAGTAGGTATAATAGAAAGAGTTGAAAAGCTCAGGTCCGTTGGTCAAGGGGTTAAGACACC
>NZ_JAKUWE010000008.1:0-31779 GCF_026782235.1 Streptococcus oralis
AGAAGGTCACACTTCCATCGGCAGCGTTTGTCACTGTTTCGACAACACTACCGTCTTCTTTCTTCAATTCGAAGCTGTATTTACCTGCTTCAAGTGTTTTACCTTCAAGCACTTTCTTAGCTCCAAGAGTGACACTTGTAGCTCCCGCTGGTGTGTAAGTATTCTCGAATGCTTTTTCGCTGTCATAAGCAACGGTTGCTTCAAGGACACCTTTACCATTGTCCGCTACAGTTACTGTAGCTGTGATGGTTTTAGTATCGTACTGGATACCTGTAGCAGTACCCGCTTTTTCAGCAATCTTATAAGTATAAGTGCCTGCTTTGTCGAATTCCAATTCTGAGAACTTAACATTTCCGTCTTTGTCATTCTTCACAGTTTCTTTCACATTGCCATCTTGGTCTGTCAAAGTGAACTCAAATTCATCAGCTTTCAACTCACGACCAGTCAACTTCTTAGTCACTTCAAGAGTTGCTTTTGCTTTTGAAGTTCCATAGCTGTTATTGAATTCTTTGTCCGCTGGGTAAGTCACATTCGCATGAAGTTTTCCTTCGCCGTCATCTGTAACTTCTACTGTGACTTTAACTTCAAGATTATCGTAAGTCACACCATCAACAGTCTTACCAGCGTTTGTTTCAACAATGGTGTAGTTGTATGTACCAGCTTTAGTATATTCGATTGGGGCAAATGTTACTTTACCGTCGGCAGTGTTCTTCACTTTTTGAACTTCTGAACCATCTGTATCATTCTTCAAGACAAACTCAAATTCATCAGCTTTCAACTCACGACCAGTCAACTTCTTAGTCACTTCAAGAGAAGCTGAAGTTTTTTCAGCAGCGTAAGTGTTTTCGAAAGTCTTATCATCACTTTCGTAAGACACAGTTGCAACTAGTTTACCAGTTGTTGCATCTGTTGTTACAGTAACTTTAACCTCTACAGGGTTAGCATCGTATGTGACACCTTTTTCAGTTGTGTTGGCTTTCTTCTCTACGATGTGGTAAGTGTATTCCCCTTCTTGGTCAAATGACAATTCAGCAAACTTAATGTTTCCGTCTGCATCATTTGTTACAGTTTCAACAACTTTATTTGTCTTGTCATCAAACAAATCAAATTCAAACTCGCCAGCTTTCATCGCACGACCTGTCAATTTCTTGATGGCAGATAGTTGGGCTTTAGCTGAAGCACGTTTGTTCTTAACAGTCTTAATAACCCCATCTTTACCTACGGTCACTTCAAATGGAGTTGAATCCAATTCATATCCCTTAGGAGCCTCAATTTCTGTAACAGTGAAGTTACCTTTTTTCACATCATCTTCTGAATACACTGAAGATTGTGCTACTCCGTCAGCATTCGTTGTTACAGTTTCTTCAGTAGCAGTTGCACCTGATGGTGGTATTATCTTGAATTTAGCTCCAACCAAACGATCAAGAGTCTTTTCATCAACTTTATAAAGAGTGATTCGATATCCTGTTTTCAACTGGATAGTACCACCATCAGTAATCTGAGAATTACGAGAAACAATGAGTTTTGTTTTAGTCTCATCAGTACGAGAACTTAGCGGAGCATCGTCACCTTTTACTTCCGCGCTATTTCCGATTTTTGTTCCATCTCCCGGAGCCGTTGTCTTATAGGTTATACGGAATGAAGCAGGTTTCCCATTTGAAGCCTTTTTTGAAGAGGCATTACTAATCTTAATTTTGAAATCGGTATAAGAATCGTTCCACTCCACGGTGTAATCGACGCCCTCTTTCATAGGCTTTTCATCATGGAAACTATAGCGCTTGTCGTAATAGCCATATTTAATTTCTAACGATTCAGGAACAAATTGAGCTGGCGAATATCCATCCTCTAAAATAGAGTCATGGATTTCTAATGTATTATAACTTGCCTGTCTATCATTCACACGAATGATAAATGGATGGTGGTACTCTCCACTCTTATTTAAAAGTTTTGATTCCCAGTGCTCTTTCGTAATAATACCATTAACCTTTGCAAAGTTTGTTACACCAACTTCGTTACCATAATCAGGAGTACTAGGTTTTTTTGACTTAATTACATGCGTAATCTTGTCTTTTGTTTCAGTCGTTGGATAGGTAATGGTTGTTTTGCTTGTATCTTGTCTAATACTAAACCCAGTATAAAATGTACCTGAAACATCATTTACCTGAGTTCCACCTTTTTTAGCAAGATATGCTTTTAGGTTTTGCAAGGTCATGGTAACTTTACCACCAGCATTCTTCCCACTAGATACAACCTTAGCAGAGGCTACTGCAACACCTGTACTCTTGTCCGTAATATCAAACGTCTTATTCTCTACGGTCAATGGCGCAGGGATAGTAAAAGTAAAAGTATCGCCTTCCTCAAGCTTACCATTATAATTACTCAAATCAAAGTCTACCATGTACTTATAGTTAGGGTAATCGTTGTTCATGGTCAACTCATAGGTCCCATCAGCATTTGGTTTCTTTACACCACCATTATCGACATCCCACATTTGGACATTAGTGATAACATGTTGCAATTCCTTTGCTTGAACTGTATTTGTCAGAACAGCAGAACCTAATAAAACGAGTAGTGGCGTTAAAATATAGAGCCACAATTTCTTAAATTTCATGACTTTCCTTTCTAAATGATTGAAATGGATTGAATAGTGCATCTTCTTCTCCCAGTAGGCAACACCCCTTTCAATCGCATGATTTGTTACACGACAACATACTTGTAACACTTGCTTTGAAAAATGAGTACACTATTATAGTATTTAAAATATTTATTCAATTCAATCTTTAGCAGGAGTATCATTACTCTTGGTCAGATGGAAATATAGCAAAACATTATCCATGACTATTATACTACATATCATTGAATATTTTTATTAAAATCTTGTAATTCACTCAGTTATTTATTTACACAGTGTCAACTTTTTTTGATATATTATTTCATGATACCATATAAAAAGTGACTATCCTAAGAATTGTCTGGAAATACTGACATAATAGGAATTTGCAAAAAGTAGTGGCTCCTTGTAACAATCTGTTATTTATAATAAATCTATGATATAATAGTCTTATAGAGGCTTTCAAATAATCATCTATTCAGTTTATTTATGCTAAAGGGAAAGCTTGGGTAATACTAAATCTAGTATTTTTAATATTTATAGATAGGAAGGTAAAGCTATGGCAAATAAAACTAGAGAGTTAATCTTAGGTGCTTTTATTACTCTTGCAAGGAGAAACCCTCAGCGAACTTCTTTTACCATGACTGAGATTGCTGCAGAAGCTGGTATTTCCCGCCAAGCGATTTATCAAAAGCACTTTAATAACTTTGAAGATATTATTGATTATATCCACAAGGAGACTGATCAACAGATCTTTAATAATTTTAACAACTACTGTCCTAAGAGAGAGAGATCGATCCCATCACTTTCTTAGCGGACCACATTCTTCCTCTCATCTATGAAAAGCGAGAAGTCGTTGGTACCTTGTACAATTCTCAAGCCACCACTTGTTGGAGGGAGTTTCTACGTGAGAAATATTCTCAGTGGGTACTAAAAAATGTTAACTACCAGCTGAAATATAATTTTAGTGAAGAGGACATAGCCTATATCATTACGACCATGGCGATTTCATTCATTGAAGTGTGGATTCGTAAGGATAATCCAACACCACCTGAAGAATTTAGAGAGACTTTTATTCAATTGGCTAAGACTTCTCTCTGTGACTATATTGTGTCATAAAAAAAGAATCTTGAGTTCTACTCAAGATTCTTTTTTTGTCCACCTTTAAAAGCATCAACCATTACCTGAAATTCTTCATTTGTAAGAGTAATTCCCTTGCCCATTTTAGTATGGTCTGGGCTCCAAGCGCGAATGTCAAACTTTGCAGGGGCTCCATTAAAGCTGACGCGGTTGATTTCCTTGGTCCATCCTTTTTCATTTTCAGACAAGATCAGTAAGTGTTCTTCGATTTCAAATGTAAATTCTGCCATTTTGTTCTCCTTTTTAGTTTTCATTAGATTATTCGAAAAATCTTGTAGTTTTTAAGAAAATTTTATATAATGTGGATATATAAGAAGGGAGGATTCTATGAGACAGGCATTCCAACTAGTTCTAGATAAACTACATAGTTTTCTCAATGGGAATGATGATCATCCTCAAATCGAGGACAACTTCCTCACCGCTATGATTGAACAAGCTATCCAGAAAAAGACGGCTGTTCATGTGATACTTGCTGAGACAAGTTTTACGGGTGATATTATCAAACACGACGCCAATCGCCAACAAATTATCGTCAAGAATTTTTCAAAAAACGTGACTCGAATCATTCGTATCAGTGATATTAAACGGCTTCGTTTCGTTCCCTCAACCGTACAAAAAGCTCAGAAAAGTCTATTTAAGAAAGAGTGAGATGTTCTTTGCATCCCACTCTTTTTCTTAACGGATTTGTTCAAAATGAAGATGAACGGCGATATGGTCGCCATAACCACTTCTCTCCAAATCGCGTTGCAAGCGATAAGAGATATAGTGTTCTGCGATTGTGATGTAGCCAGCTCCAAGTAAGCGGTGTTCAACCATTGATTGGATCATGCTGATAGTGGCACGTTCTACTTTTGCTTCTTCCAAGTCCAAAACGACTTTTTTAGTAACTTGTGCAAGGTTTTGGCGCAAATCATCTGTCAAAACATAAACGGTTTGAGCTGCCTTTAGGACAGCTTGGTAAATTTTATCTGGATCAAATTCAGCAATTTCTCCATTACGTTTGATTACTTGCATAAGGTTCTCCTTTATTCTTTGTTTTCTTTAATTTTAGCCAGCATCTTTTCTTCTTCGGCTGTTAGTTGATAGTTATCTAGCAGGTCAGGTCTGCGCTCGTAGGTTTTCTTTAGGCTCTCATACAGTCTCCACTGACGAATCTTTTCATGGTGTCCACTCATGAGAACATCTGGTACCACCATGCCTCGATAGTCATAAGGGCGTGTGTATTGAGGATATTCAAGAAGTCCCGAAGAGAAGCTATCATCTTGGTGGCTAGACTCCTTACCAATAACTTCCGGTATCAAGCGCACGGTCGCATCAATCATGGTCATGGCCGCCAATTCTCCTCCAGTCAAAACATAGTCTCCTAGGGAAATTTCATCGGTTACCAAGGTCTTGATACGCTCGTCATACCCTTCATAGTGACCACAGATAAAGATCAGTTCCTCTTCCTGAGCCAAATCCTCAGCGTAAGCTTGATCGAACTGTTTTCCAGCAGGATCAAGAAGAATGACACGGGGATTTTTCTTTTCAATAGCATCAAAGGCATCGAAAATGGGTTGAGCCCTTAGCAACATCCCCTGACCGCCTCCGTAAGGTTCATCGTCAACATGACGGGCCTTTTCAGCGTATTCTCTGAAATTATGATACTGGATATCCAAGAGCCCTTTTTCTCGAGCCTTCCCAACAATCGAGTGTTCCAGCGGAGAAAACATCTCCGGAAAGAGGGTTAAAATATCAATCTTCATCATCTAACCCTTCTAAGATGTCCACATCAACCCGTTTGTTTGGAATATCAACATTGAGAACTACTGGCGGAATGTAAGGTAAAAGCAAATCTCGCTTACCTTTTCGTTTGACCACCCAGACATCGTTGGCACCTGGTTGTAGGATTTCCTTGATAGTTCCAATCAAGTTCTCTCCCTCGTAAACTTCCAAACCAATAATTTCATGATAGTAGAATTCACCATCATCTAAATCGTTCAAATCTTCCTCAGCGACCTTGAGACTATAACCCTTGTACTTTTCAATCGCATTGATATGGTACATGTCTTTGAACTTGATAATGTCAAAGTTCTTCTGCTTACGGTGACTTGCGATGCTCACTGTTTGAACAAACTGATCTTTTTTATCAAATAAAGCCAGCTCTGCCCCTTTTTTAAACCGCTCCTCAGCAAAATCCGTCACAGACAAGACACGCATCTCACCCTGTAAACCCTGCGTATTAACGATTTTCCCAACATTAAAGTAGTTCATCTTGTCTCCTGTATCTATTTCTATCCTTTATTTTATCACGTTCCAGGGATTTTCACAAGTTGGAGAAAGAGGACATCAATTCTCCTTCCCATTCAAAAATCCTTCCAAATCTCTTTCATGTTGATACTTAATGGCAGCCTTCTTATCTTTGTCAAAGATGGTTTTGGTTAGGTCAATATCGTTGATGGCCGCAATTGCGACAGTGTAGTGAATAATATCAGCTAGTTCTTTGGCAAGTTCCTCGTTTGAATCCTGAACGCCCTCTTTTCGACCAGAGCGCCCATTCAAGACCTCGGCTACTTCTCCGACTTCCTCCACTAGCTTGATAAAGAGACCTTCCTCAGTTCGAGATTGCTGGTAATGTTCGAGTAAGTAAGCTTGTAATTGTCTAAACGTTAGATCCTTCATCTTCTCCTCCTCACAAAAAAGCGAGACATCCGTCCCGCTTTTTTTATTTTTCATCGATAACGATTCTTACTTTTTTGTCTTCAGTTGGGACAGAGTAGACAATCGTTCTTATCGCTGAGATAGTGCGACCCTTACGACCGATAACACGACCGACATCGCTCTGGTCAAGATCCAAGTGATACTCCAAAAACTCTGGTGTGTCTTCGATCTTGATAGTTAAGGCATCAGGTTGTGAAATCAAAGGTTTCACAATCGCAATAATGAGATTTTCAATCGTATCCATCTGTCAACCTACTTTAAACTTATTTTGAGAATTTAGAATCGTGGAATTTTTTCAATACGCCTTCTTTTGAAAGGATGTTGCGAACTGTATCTGAAGGTTGAGCTCCATCAGCCAACCATGCAAGAACGCGGTCTTCTTTCAAAGTCACTTGGTTTTCAGCAACAAGTGGGTTATAAGTTCCAACTGTTTCGATGAAACGTCCGTCACGTGGTGAACGTGAGTCTGCTACGTTGATACGGTAGAAAGGTTTTTTCTTAGAACCCATACGAGTCAAACGGATTTTAACTGCCATTTTTAAAGTCTCTTTTCTTATTTTTTTATTTCGGTGAAATAGCTGAGCTATTTAGCACATATTCTATTATAGCAGATTTTTGGCAGGTGTCAAGAAAAAAACTTGACAGAGTTTAAAATTTTTAAATTTTTTAGACTAATAGGGATAAATTAGAAAGAAAAAATTTATGAATACTATTTTAGAAAAATTATATAAGGATTATCAAGTCAAACCCTTCATCTCTCCTGAACGTGATTTGGATACTTGGCTACTAAATCCAAAACCTGTTCCAAAACGCAACATGGAGTTACTCGAAGATAATCTCCTAGCAGACGATATTATCCTACTTTGGCGAATTTACTTTGGAATTTTTACCACCGAAACCTGGTTTCCTAAATACTTCGAGTACACTTATGGCATTGATGCCCCAAAACATCTAAAAACTCTGGTAGAAAAAGGTTATGCTGTCATTGAAACTGCTTTTGATTCACTTGATCATCTAAATACCACTATGAAAGAGAATATCCTCAAAAGTAAGGAGAGTTACAGTACTTTCTAAGATGAAGGCTACAAATTTGGACCAAGACCTTCATGACAACTTTTCAGAAGAAGAATTAGCAATCGTGGCTACAAATTGACTCCAAAGGGGGAGCAGATACTGGAACAGTACCAGGACATTATCGACCGTCATCCAAAGAAGAATCTTTAATCAATCATGATGGGGGGATTTTTTTGAAAACAGTTTCTTGAAAAAAATTAATCATTTCACTTACGAGGAAAATTTTTTATGATAGACTGATGTATAATCAAAAAGAAATGGAGACTATAATGCCTAGAAATTTTAAAGAAGCTCTTTTATTTACAACACTTATGTGTTCCATGATGGTACTCGGTATGTCCATGTGGAATCTTTTTATTGTTGGTCAACTTTCACTACATCATTTATCCCTTGGTTACATCCCTGGTTTTGTCACAGCCTTTTTATTGGATGTCATCCTTGTGGGACCAATCGTTAAGTCAATTGCCTTTCGCATTCTCACGGAACATCATAAAGGTTGTCAGAAAATCATAACAATTTCTGGAGGAATGGCAGTTCTCATGGTCACTTTCATGTCCTTCTATGGACTTTTTTACAATGGCATTGCTATCACACCCAAGACCTATCTAGGTGCCTGGATCGTAAACTTTATTGCAGCTCTTCCTCTAAACTTCCTAATTGTCGGACCAATTGCCCGTTTTATACTAAGTTCTTTCCAGTTCTGTAAACTACTAACATTTGAAATCCACTTCCTTTTAGGGTACAATGATAGAAATGAATTTTTGAGAGGTTAACAATGAAAAAACTAGCAACCCTTCTTTTACTATCAACTGTTGCCCTTGCTGGATGTACTAGTATCCAACGTGGTCTCCGTGGTGATGAGTATGTCGACTCCAGTATCTCAGCTGAAGAAAGTTCAAAAGCAGCTGCTCAGGCTGCCAAAGATTTGAATGACGCTTTGACCAATGAAAATGCCAACTTCCCTCAACTTTCTAAAGAAGTTGCCGAAGATGAAGCCGAGGTTGTTTTACACACAAATCAAGGCGATATCCGCATCAAACTCTTTCCAAAACTAGCACCTCTTGCGGTTGAAAACTTCCTTACTCACGCTAATGAAGGCTATTATAACGGCATCACCTTCCACCGTGTCATCGATGGCTTCATGGTTCAAACTGGAGATCCTAAGGGAGATGGTACAGGGGGCCAATCTATCTGGCATGATAAGGATAAAACAAAAGACAAAGGAACTGGTTTCAAAAATGAAATCTCTCCTTACCTATACAATATCCGAGGAGCCCTTGCTATGGCTAACACTGGTCAACCAAATACCAACGGTAGCCAGTTCTTCATCAACCAAAACTCGACAGATATTTCAGCTAAACTCCCTACAAGCAAGTATCCAAAGAAAATCATCGAAGCCTATAAAGAAGGTGGAAATCCAAGTCTAGACGGCAAACACCCTGTCTTTGGTCAAGTCATCGAGGGCATGGATGTTGTTGACAAGATTGCCAAGGCTGAAAAAGATGAGAAAGACAAACCGACTTCTGCTATCACCATTGATAGTATCGAAGTGGTGAAGGATTACGATTTTAAATCCTAAATAACCTAAAAAATACAGTATCCACATTCGATACTGTATTTCTTTTTCCCTCATTTTTAAATTAGCTTGTTAAAGTCCCAGATTTGGTCCATCCAACCTTCATAAAAGTCTGGTTCGTGGCAGACCATAAGGATAGATCCCTTGTATTCTTTAAGCGCCCGTTTGAGTTCTTCCTTGGCATCTACATCCAAGTGGTTGGTCGGCTCGTCAAGTACTAAAACGTTGTTTTCACGGTTCATCAAGAGACAGAAACGCACCTTGGCTTGTTCTCCACCTGACAAAACCTGAATTTGGCTTTCGATATACTTAGTTGTCAGACCACAACGAGCAAGTGCTGCACGAACTTCTGCTTGATTGAGTGCTGGAAAGGCATTCCAAACAGCTTCAAGAGGTGTTTGACGATTGCCACCTTCTACTTCTTGCTCAAAATAACCAAGTTCTAGGTAATCACCGCGTTCAACTTCCCCAGCGATTGGTGGGATAATGCCCAAGAGAGACTTCAAGAGAGTTGTTTTCCCGATACCATTGGCTCCAATGATGGCAACCTTTTGATTGCGTTCAAAAGTAAGATTTAAAGGTTTGGTCAGAGGACGGTCATAACCAATCTGCAAGTCCTTGGCTTGGAAGATAAAGCGCCCAGGTGTACGAGCCGGTTTGAAATCAAAGGATGGTTTTGGCTTCTCACTTTGAAGTTCGATGATGTCCATCTTGTCCAGTTTCTTTTGACGGGACATGGCCATATTACGCGTTGCGACACGCGCTTTATTTCGAGCCACGAAATCCTTAAGGTCTGCAATCTCTTTCTGCTGACGTTCGTAGGCTGCCTCCAGTTGAGATTTCTTCATAGCATAAACTTCTTGGAATTGGTAGTAATCTCCAGAGTAGCGCGTTAGCTGTTGATTTTCCACATGGTAGACGATATTGATTACGTCGTTGAGGAAAGGAATATCGTGCGAAATGAGGACAAAGGCATTCTCATAGTTTTGGAGATAACGCTTGAGCCAGTCAATATGCTCAGCATCCAAGTAGTTGGTTGGTTCGTCCAAAAGCAAAATATCTGGTTTTTCAAGGAGGAGTTTAGCCAAAAGCACCTTGGTTCTTTGTCCACCTGATAAGGCTGTTACATCTGTATCCATGCCATAGTCCATGACACCGAGAGCACGCGCTACTTCATCAATCTTAGCATCCAAAGTATAGAAGTCACGACTCTCCAAACGGTCTTGGAGTTCGCCAACTTCTTCCATGAGTGCATCAATATCCGCTCCGTCTTCTGCCATTTCCATGTAAAGATCATTGATGCGAGCTTCTGCTTTAAATAGCTCATCAAAGGCTGTCCGCAAGACATCACGCACAGTTTGGCCTTCCTTTAGCACAGCATGCTGATCCAGATAGCCAGCAGTCACATACTTAGACCACTCCACCTTTCCTTCGTCAGGTAACATCTTACCAGTCACAATGCTCATAAAGGTTGATTTTCCTTCACCATTGGCACCGACTAAGCCGATATGTTCTCCCTTGAGGAGACGGAAAGACACATCTTCAAAAATTGCACGGTCACCAAAACCGTGACTTAAATTTTTAACTTCTAAAATACTCATTCTAATTCCTTATCTTGTTTTTATGCAGTCCTTTATAGAGGAACCAAGCCAGATAGCCTCCCAGGGTATTGGTCCACAAATCATCAATCTCAAAGACGCGATTAAAATCAAAGAAAAAGTCTAAGACCAGTTGCGTACACTCTATTCCTAGACTCAGTAGAAAACTGAGAAGGATGATTTTTTTGGTTTGCCGCAAATTTGGACAGAGATAGACCAGTTGAAAGACCAAAGGAAAGAGCAAGAAGACATTTAAAATGTTCTGCAAAAAGATCCAAATGACTTGTCCCAGACTAGTCACTTCACCCAGATTCCAAAGGGAGTTTAAGGGAGTTAAAAGAAAAACCAGGCGTCCAAAAGTTTGAATACCTGGAGTTTCCACTCCTGTAGGAAGTTGAGGCTGGGGAGTGAAGCAAAAACAGACAATGCAAAGACTGTAAACAGCCACTCCCAATCTTAAGATTAATTCTCTTTTTTTAGTCATTTTATGGATTTACCGCTGCGACTGCCTTCTGGCGGTCACGTTTCATTGTATTGGAACGCAATTGTCCACAAGCTGCATCAATATCTGTACCATGTTCTTGACGAACAACACAGTTGACCCCTTTTTTCTTGAGGGTATCGTAGAAGGCCATCACGCGCTCTTTAGGACTACGGCTATATTGGTCATGTTCACTAACTGGGTTATAGGGAATCAAGTTTACATAAGACAATTTCTTGATATTTTTGAGCAATTCCGCCAATTCCAAGGCTTGTTCTACTCCGTCGTTGACTTCATTGAGCATGATGTATTCAAAGGTCACACGACGATTTGTTGTTTCGATATAATACTCAATAGCTGCGAAGAGTTTTTCAATCGGAAAGGCACGGTTAATTTTCATGATGCTTGAGCGCAATTCATTATTGGGTGCGTGAAGGGAAACAGCGAGATTGACCTGTACGCCTTCATTAGCAAAGTCACGAATTTTATGGGCCAAACCTGAGGTTGAAACAGTGATGTGACGAGCACCGATAGCCATCCCTTTGTCATCATTGATGGTACGAACAAAATTCAAAACATTGTTGTAGTTATCAAATGGTTCACCGATTCCCATGACAACGATATGGCTGACACGTTCGTCCTGACCACGCTCATCAAAGTATTTCTGAACTAGCATAATCTGCGCTACGATTTCCCCGTTATTAAGGTCACGTTGCTTCTTAATCAGGCCTGATGCACAGAAGGTACAACCAATATTACAGCCAACCTGAGTGGTCACACAGACTGACAAACCGTAGTGTTGACGCATGAGTACTGTCTCAATCAACATGCCATCTGGCAACTCGAAAAGATACTTAACAGTACCATCAGCTGACTCTTGTACAATCCGTTGTTTCAAAGGATTGACCACAAACTGGTCATTGAGCTTAGCAATCAAATCCTTGGAAAGGTTGGTCATTTCTTCAAATGACTGGACACGTTTACGGTAGAGCCATTCCCAGATTTGATCTGCTCGGAATTTCTTTTCTCCCTGTTCTAATACCCATTCCTGCATGGTTTGACGTGTTAAACTATAAATAGACGGTTTCATCTCTTCTCCTTATTCTCTTCTATCTATTTCTGACGAATGACAAAATGGCGCTGTCCCTTGTCCTCTTTCTGAGATTTCTGTTCCTTATGACGACGCCTATTTCGCTTATCCGCATTTAGTTTTCTCTTGTTTTGCGAAGGTTTCTTGCCTCTTCTAGGAAGATTTTCCTCCTCCTTTTTACGCATTTTTTTGTCAAATGAAGCCCGCTTCGGTGCTTGATTTTCTAGGACAAAATAGGCACAACTATAACTACAGTACTCCAAAAGATAGTCCTGTAAACGACTAATCTTTTCAATTTTTTCCTCTGTTCGATCGTCTTTGTAAAAGCCACGTAGACGGAGCTGTTCATTGCTCCAGTCCCCTACGACATAATCAAACTTGGTCAACACTTCTGAGAAGCGTTGATTAAAGACTGTCACATCGAAGGCATCCTTGATATTTTCAACCAAGGTAAAAGCAATCCCTTCAGTCTCAACCTTATCCCCATTTACATGAAATTCTGGGCCAGGAAACTTGTTATAGTTGTATAATTCAGGTGCAATTTCTTTACGCATAGTCTTCCTTTTCCACGATTACTTAACACTCTATTTTACCATAATTTCTAGCAGTTAGCATGTTTCTCATAAAAATGAAAAAAGTCTGACGATTTTGTCAGACTCATGCCTTATAAAGCAAAAAGAGAAGAATAGCTCTTCCCTTCCTATTTTTTTATTTTGCTGCTGCGTAAAGCTCGTCTACCTTGTTCCAGTTAATGACTGAGAAGAAAGCTTTGATGTAGTCAGGACGAACGTTGCGGTATTTCACGTAATAAGCATGTTCCCAAACGTCCAAGCCCAAGATTGGTTTTTTGCCTTCTGAGATTGGTGTGTCTTGGTTTGCTGTTGAAGTTACTTCAAGCTTCCCTTCCTTGTTGACTACCAACCATGCCCATCCAGAACCGAAGCGAGTTGTAGCTGCTGCTGTAAAGGCTGCTTGGAACTCTTCAAATGAACCAAATGTTGCATCGATTGCTGCTGCAAGTTCTGCTGATGGAGCTGTTTTCTCAGGAGTCATCAATTCCCAGAAAAGAGCGTGGTTCAAGTGTCCACCACCGTTGTTGATAAGTGCTTGACGGATATCAGCTGGGATAGAATCCACATCAGCAAGCAACGCTTCAAGGTCTTCACCGATTTCAGGGTGTTTTTCAAGAGCTGCATTGGCATTGTTAACGTAGGTTTGATGGTGCTTGTCATGGTGCAAGTGCATTGTTTCTGTATCAATGTATGGTTCCAAGGCGTCGTATGCGTATGGAAGGTCTGGTAAGATAATAGCCATCTGTAATACCTCTTTTTCTTTCTATATGAAAATGATAACGCAAACATCCTCTTTTTTCAAGTTTTTTGCTCATTACGCTTGGCTAGATATCTGTAACAGCGCTCTCTCAAAAAGGTAGCCCTTTTCATAGACCCCTGTTTTAATCTGATAGTCTGCTTCAATTAAATAAGAAATTGCTTGTTTAAGAAAGGCCAAGGAAATCCCTCTCGAATCTCTTAATACGAACTTGATTTGATAAGGATTAGGATTGCGCCCCAAGTAAGTTCCCAGACTGCTTGCGATCTGCGATTCCGTCTGACCAGCTTCTGATAAAATCTTCACCTGAGTAAAGGTTCGAAACTGTCCTAACATGACCGCTATGAGCTTGATCTCGTCCGCCCCTTGCAAGGTCAAATCTCTAACCAAATCACGCGCCTGGTCAATCTTTTTACCCAAGATAAACTGAGTCAAATCAAAAATATTGTCCTGCAGGGTCTTGGGAATAGCCTCGACAATATCCTTCTCCTCAATCACTCCGTCGGACTTATAAGACTGCAAAAAAAGGAGATTTTTCTGGATTTCACTAAATTGAAAACCAGATTTGATAAGTAGATTTTCAAAGGATTGCCCCACAAACTGCAAACCTTGTGTCTGACTCCATTTTTGGAAATACTGGCGCAATTCTTGTTCCTTGGGTTCAATAGCATCAAAGACAGTCGCATCTCGTTTGAGCAATTTGACCAGCCGTCTCTTACTATCCAGTTTTCCTTCCGCAAATATCAATAACTTGGTTGTTGGCGAAGGATTGTCAAGGTATTCCTCAAATGACTTGAGCTCATCATCTGTTAAAAAACGTTTCTTGGCAGTTGTAATATCGACAAAATGATCTAATATCACGATTTTCTCATCAGCAAAGAAAGGGAGACTGACCAACTCCAACTCTAAGTCTTTATAAGCTACTTCTTTCATATCAAAGTAAGCAAAATTGAGATCAGCTGGATCATAACCAATCTGCTTCAACACTTGACTCTTCATAACTTCAAACTGACCCTGGTCTGTCCCTGTGAATAGGTTCAAGCTAGATAGATTTGATAAAGTCAACTTCTGACTGTCTTCAATGGCTAGCATCTTCTCTCCTTTCTTCTGATTTTTTATTAAACTTAATCAATATAGCGCAATTTCCCACGGAAATCTTCTAGGTTCTCATAACCTTTTTCTGCCATAATAGCTTTCAGTTCATTGGTAATACGTTCAAAAACACCGACGCCTTCCTTGTGGAGCGTCGTTCCTACTTGCACCATACTCGCACCGCAAAGGATGTGTTCAAAGGCATCACGACCCGTTAGAACACCACCCGTTCCGATGATTTGGATTTGCGGATTTAAGCGTTGATAGAAAGCATGGACATTAGCGAGAGCAGTCGGTTTGATATACTCTCCACCAATCCCACCAAAACCATTTTTAGGACGAATAACGACAGACTCGTCTTCTATATAAAGGCCGTTTCCGATAGAGTTCACACAGTTAACAAACTTGAGCGGATACTTGTTGAAAATAGCTGCTGCTTGGTCAAAGTGAACAATATCAAAATAAGGTGGCAATTTAATCCCAAGAGGTTTGGTAAAGTAGGCAAATACTTCTGCCAAGATACGGTCTGTTGTCTCAAAATCATAAGCAATCTGAGGTTTTCCTGGTACATTTGGACAAGAGAGATTGAGCTCTGTCAGTCCTTTAAACTCACTCTCTTGCACTTTTTTCAAGATGGCATGTGTTTCTTCTGGAGACATGCCGACTAGAGATAGGAAGAAAGTTCGGTTTGGCTCTTTTTCCTGCAAGTCCAAAAGATAGTCCAGATAATAGTCTAATCCATTATTTGGCAAACCCATAGAGTTGATAGAACCAAGTGGAACATCCTGGTAACGTGGTTCAGGATTGCCCTGACGAAAGTCCAAGGTCGCAGTCTTTGTGACAAATGTTCCTGCTGCTGAGTTTTTGACCCCTTCTAGTTCCTCTATCGTCATACAAGCCACACCCGCTGCATTCATCAAGCAATTGTCAAACGCAAAGCCAGCTATTTGTGTTTTCGTTGATACCATGATTCTGATCCTCCAGATTCCTTTTATTTCTAATATTATACCATACTTTAAGATTTTCTCTTTGAGAAACTAATTTCTATATAAAACGTTCGGTTTTGTAAATTGAAAGAATTTTTAGAAAATTTCTGTTTTTTTCTTTACACTCAAAAAAAATTCTGCTATAATGGCTCATGTAATAAAATATAACAACAAAAAGGAGAACGATATGACATCTGCTAAAGACTATATCCAAAGCGTGTTTGCAACTGTGAAAGCTCGTAACGGGCATGAGGCTGAATTTCTCCAGGCGGTTGAAGAATTCTTCAGCACTTTGGAGCCTGTGTTTGAAAAACATCCTGAGTATATCGAAGAAAACATCTTGGCACGCATCACTGAGCCTGAGCGCGTGATTTCTTTCCGTGTTCCTTGGGTTGACCGTGATGGAAAAGTCCAAGTGAACCGTGGTTACCGTGTTCAATTTAACTCAGCTGTTGGACCATATAAAGGCGGACTTCGTTTCCACCCAACTGTAAACCAAGGGATCTTGAAATTCCTCGGCTTCGAACAAATCTTTAAAAACGTTTTGACTGGACTTCCAATCGGTGGAGGTAAAGGTGGATCAGACTTCGATCCTAAAGGAAAGACTGACGCTGAAGTGATGCGCTTCTGCCAAAGCTTTATGACAGAATTGCAAAAATACATCGGACCATCTCTTGACGTACCTGCTGGTGATATCGGTGTTGGTGGACGTGAAATTGGTTACCTTTACGGACAATACAAACGCCTTAACCAATTTGATGCGGGTGTCTTGACTGGTAAACCTCTTGGATTTGGTGGTAGCTTGATTCGTCCTGAAGCAACTGGTTATGGTTTGGTTTACTATACCGAAGAAATGCTCAAAGCTAATGGTAACAGTTTTGCTGGTAAGAAAGTGGTTATTTCAGGTTCTGGTAACGTAGCTCAATACGCTCTTCAAAAAGCAACTGAACTCGGCGCTACTGTCATCTCTGTATCTGACTCAAACGGTTATGTCATCGATGAAAATGGTATTGACTTCGATCTTTTGGTTGATGTTAAAGAAAAACGCCGTGCTCGTTTGACTGAGTATGCAGCTGAGAAAGCAACTGCTACTTACCATGAAGGTTCTGTCTGGACTTACACTGGTAACTACGACATCGCTCTTCCATGTGCGACTCAAAACGAAATCAACGGTGAAGCAGCTAAACGTTTGGTTGCTCAAGGCGTTATCTGTGTATCTGAAGGTGCTAACATGCCTAGTGACCTTGATGCGATTAAAGTCTACAAAGAAAACGGAATCCTTTACGGACCTGCCAAAGCTGCCAACGCTGGTGGTGTAGCTGTATCAGCGCTTGAAATGAGCCAAAACAGCCTTCGCCTTTCATGGACCCGTGAAGAAGTTGATGGACGCCTCAAAGACATCATGACCAACATCTTCAACACAGCTAAAACAACTGCTGAAACATACGGACTTGGTACCGACTACCTTGCAGGAGCAAATATCGCTGCCTTCGAAAACGTAGCAAACGCTATGATTGCACAAGGTATTGTTTAATTAGTCGATACATCCTATCGGAGGACAATTGATGAACTTACGGCCGATGGAAGCGAGAGACAATCCAGCTGTAGCGCAGCTCATTCGAGCCAGCCTAGAGGAATTCGGGCTTGACAAACCAGGAACTGTCTACTTTGATTCTCATCTAGATCATTTGGCCGATTATTATCAACAGCAAGAGAGAGCAGCTTACTTTGTCCTGGAAGACGAAGGTCAGCTGGTTGGCTGTGGTGGCTTTGCACCTGTGTCCGATAAGATTGCTGAATTACAAAAACTGTACGTCACTAAGAATAGCCGTGGCAAAGGTTATTCCAGCAGGTTGATAAAGCGGATATTCCAGGAAACCCGCCTAGCTGGTTATGAACAGCTTTATCTAGAAACCTCTACTGAACTGGCTACGGCTGTGGCCATCTATCAACACTATGGTTTCACATCACTGCAACAACCACTTTCTAACGCCGCCGGTCATCCTGCTATGAATATCTGGATGATAAAGTCTCTCTTATCAGATGAATAGATGTCAGTATACTCTGGTCGTCTCGAGGACATCAGTATCAAGATCCTCAGCACAGCTAAAACAACTTTTAAAAATGTAGCCAAGGCTATGATAGTTAAGGTATTGTTTCAATCCTCAATCATTATGATTGGGGATTTTTTATGTTGGTTTCAAAAAAGCTCACTATTTAAAATAGTAAGCTTAAAAATCAAGATTTATTTTACTTCTACTAAGGCAGAAGACAGGCATTCAACTATTTCATTTACTGCTTCATCTATGTCTAGGTTCTCATTATCATTCAACATCATTGGAAGAGCATAAAAAAGACTCAAGGCTAAAATATAACGAACGATTCTTTCATTTGACCAATCTCGGATAACACCATTTTTTTTAAACTGATTCAGAACTGGACTAATTGGCTTAATGATAGAGTGAACAATAACATTCCCTAACTGATTAGAAATAGTTTTATCAATAAAAGAACGACTCAAGAGAATTTTAACTTGCATTTGATTCTTCTGAATGAAAACCAGTCTATCTCGAACAATGCTTCTCAAAAATAGCGGAAAAGACTCTTGGTTTGCTGTAAATTTCTTCTCAGAAAAATCAGCAATCATATCTGGAATAACCTGTTCGAGAAAAGTTGACAGAATAGCTTCTAAGATGCCTTCCTTGGTTTTAAAGTAACTAAAAACTGTCCCTTCTGAAACTCCAGCCTCCTTAGAAATAAGGCTAGCTGTTGTATTTTCAAAGCCAATTTCTGAAAATAACTTTAGACTTGATAATAAAACTTGACGTTGTTTTAAGCTCAGGTTGCTATTTTCTAATGTCTGAGCATACTTTTGTTCTAAACTTTCCATTGCTGGCACCTCTCTCCTACCCTCTTACTTTTACAACTTTCTTACCTCGAGTATGTCCCGACTTCAGGCTACGATATGCCTCTCTAACTGACTTTAGAGAAAAATCATAAACCTGGTCAATATTCAGCCGAACCTTCCCATCTGAGACCATTTCCGCTAGAGTGTTAAAATCATCATATGTAGAATGTCTCGGACCCGTGAACTGAGCTCCTCTTATCATAACATATGGTGAAGGTACTAGCGTTCCAATAGCCGTGCCCTTCAATCCTAAACTGAAAGCCAATTTAACATAATCACTTCCATAGCAATCCAAGAATTTTGTAATTGGCTTTGCACTTGCTGATAGAAGAGCATTCTGGATGTTCTCTTCGTAAGCTACTGGTATAGCACCTAAAGACTTCAGATATTCTGAATTTTTCTTACTTGCAATTCCAATAACTGTCGCACCCTTAGCAACTGCATACTGTACTGCGATACTTCCAATACCACCTGCTGCTGCTGAAATAACTACAACATCTTTAGAGTTTAGCTCAATCTTTCTAAAAGCACCTCCCACTGTTAGAGAGGCTACACCCATAGTAGCTGCATGGTTCATATCAATCATCTCTGGTTTCAACACAATTTCTGATTCATTGACACAAACTTCTGTTGCCAAAGCTCCCCTCTTGGTCCCCAATCCAGGGTCACTGATCATTGTTCCAAAAACCTTATCCCCTACTGCAAACCGATTTACTCCTTCACCAACTTCTGTGATAACTCCAGCAAAATCCCGACCAACACCTCTTGGAAAAAGAGATGATTTTGACTCAAACCAACGACTTGGCTTCCTTAGTTTTGTCATAAAAGATAGAAATCGGAGTTGCTTTGCACCTTCAAAAGTCTTATAATCAATAGGATTTAAACCAACTGCATAAACTTCTACCCTAACTTGATTCACTTCTAAAGAATCAGATTTAATATTCACCAAATCTAATACTTCTTCATCACCGAAACGACTATATTGTATTGCTTGAACAACCATTTTATGAACTCCTTTACCCATCTACAAAATTGAGTGAGCGATCAATCATTTTTTTCTTGATTATACACTTATTCTTCATAGATTTCAACTATACTGTTTCTACAATTTCTAACTAAGTTAGCTGTTCATGATAAAAATAGATCTATTTTCTCTTATGAAAGATTATCAAACTATAAATTAGAGAAATCCGACTGCTTTTATAAGCAGCCGGATTTTTATATATCTAATTTTTCAAAAAATTTTCCTGTTGACTGCTTTTCTTTTAGCTTCTTCAGCAGCTCGTTTTCCAGAAAAGGATTTAGTTCATCAAAATCTTGGCAAACCTTAAAGACAGTTTCTCCGTCCAACTGGCCATAAGTTAGTTCATAATAGTCCTTATGATGATGCCAGTTCTGGTCATAATTGACATCTGTCCGCTGATAGAAAACGATATTCTGCTTCGGAGTCAGGTAAAGCTTCTGCGTCAGAATGCTTTTCTGATCTTTGGACAGCTTGCTACGACTGAAAATCTTAACACCTTGAAAAATCTTGTGCTCATGAATACCTTGATTTGTGACTTTCAATTCAACTCTTTTATAGTACATATAGTCACCTCCAGAAACTACCTACATTATATCAGATTTTGGCAGATTATCAAGCCAAAGTGTCATTTCCAAAAGTCTTTCGTCGCCTCTAAAATCTCTTCTGTAGGCGTCACTGTTGCTTCAATAATAGTCTTGCCAGTCTTTTTCAGATAGGCTTGTATCAGATGATAACCATAAGCATAGCCTGCAGCATAGGGCATTCCAACCGGTATTTGACCCTGTATCTCCGCGATTTCATCACCGTATAGATAAGGAGCCATTTCCGCCATCCCTGTTAGCTGAAGCTGACTTGAGATGATGGGCTTAATCTCTTCTAACTGCTCTGGACTGGTTGAAGTAACCCAAGGCCCAATGAGATCCTTACCATAGAGCTCAGCCGCAAAAGACTCTGCCAAGCCTTCACTGACTACCCAGTCTGCTAATGTCGTCTGCTGATTCCATTTGATAAATTGGAAGCGGACATTATGGTTGCACTCATGAGCTAGCGCTGCTTGTACTCGTGGCAAAGTATAGTCATTTGGTAGTAGACTAAGCATGAGGTAGCCTGGAATTCCACCATCTCCACTGTATCCCTTATTAATCTGTAGCATAGGTTTTTCTGGATTACCCAATAAAATAGTAAAATGGTAATCCTCAACCTCTAAGTCATAGCCAGCCTGCTCAAAAAGATCAATACTCCTCTTGATGGTATCTTGACAATTTTGCCAGAGTTGATCAGAGCTCAGAGCGTCTATAGCTGGTCTATCCTTTTCTGAGAGAGTTGAGGGTAACTGATTCATAAAACCAAGTAGGAATAGAGCATCAAATCCTCCAGGATACTTTGCTTTCAGAGGGATGTGTTGCGTTTGGTATTTGGTTGCAAAAGGTGCTAATATTTTCGCTCGAAAACAGCCTTCTCTCTTTTCTAAAGGAAGCTCGAGCATCTCTTGGTAAACTTTATCTGAACGAATCATATTGATTTGCATGGTAATCTCCTTTCTTATCTATTATTAGTATAATCCCTTACCTAAGGTCAGAGTCAAGAAGAAAATTGAATTTATATCAAGATTCTAGTAATTGTTAGTAAAAAAACTAGAACTTTCGTATCAGACCATAATTTCAAGTAGCTTTACCCATTTTAAATCGTAACAGAAAAAACCGCTACTCCTAAGAATAGCGGTTTTATATGTTTTTTAAGCTACAAATGTAGTTGCTCTATTATTTAAGAGTAACTGAAGCTCCAGCTTCTTCCAATTTAGCTTTGATTTCTTCAGCTTCTGCAGTTGGAACGCCTTCTTTGATGACACCTGGTGCACCATCAACAAGTTCTTTAGCTTCTTTAAGTCCAAGACCAGTGATTTCACGTACAACTTTGATAACGCCAACTTTTTTGTCACCAGCAGCTGTCAACTCAACGTCAAATGAGTCTTTAGCAGCACCAGCGTCAGCAGCACCAGCTGCAGCAACAGCTACAGGAGCAGCTGCAGTTACACCAAATTCTTCTTCGATAGCTTTTACAAGGTCGTTCAATTCAAGGATTGAAGCTTCTTTAATTTCAGCAATAATGTTTTCAATGTTCAATGCCATTGTTATTTCCTCCAAATAAGTTTTTAATTTATAATAGTTTATCCGTAGCTAAGCTACGCTGCGTAGCCTAAGATTAAGCTGCGTCTTCTTTGTTGTCTGCAACCGCTTTGACTGCAAGAGCAACGTTGCGCACTGGCGCTTGAAGTACAGAAAGGAGCATAGAAAGAAGTCCTTCGCGGTTTGGAAGAGTTGCAAGAGCAACGATTTCTTCTTTAGATGCGACAGCGCCTTCGATTGCACCACCTTTAATTTCAAGTGCTTCAGCGTTTTTAGCAAAATCGTTCAAGATTTTCGCTGGTGCGATAACATCTTCGTTAGAAAATGCTACTGCAGATGGTCCAACAAATACTGATGCAAGATCTTCAAGACCAGCTTTTTCAGCTGCACGACGCAAGATTGAGTTTTTGATGACTTTATACTCAACTTCGCTTCCACGAAGCTCACGACGAAGAACTGTATCTTGATCAACTGTCAAACCACGAGCGTCTACAACGACAATAGATGCAGCAGCTTTCATTTTTTCAGCTACTACGTCAACTAGTTCCGCTTTTTTAGCAATAATTGCTTCACTCATTAGTGTGTTCACCTCCGTAATTATTTTGCTTGGGGAATTCTTCCAAAAGAAAAACGCGCCCAAACCTAGACACGAAAGTACAATACGCTTCTTTTTACATGATACGTTTTGTCCTCGGTAGGATCTTTATGAGTCGAGCTCCCCTACTGTCTTAGGCAGTTTTTTCAAACCGTATATAAGTATAGCATAGACAAAAAAAGAATGCAAGATTTTTGCAAACTTTTTTGAAATTTTTTTAAATCTCGACTGTCAAAACTTTGCCTTGCTTAACCACCTGTTCTCCAGCGATATAAACATCATCAACATCACTGGCTTTGACTGCATAAACTAGGTGAGAGAGCATATTTTCCTGAGGTTGGAGATGGATTTTCCCTTGAGGATTAATGACCAGAAAATCTGCCTGCTTACCAACTTCCAGACTTCCTATCTGATCTTCCATTCCAAGAACCTTAGCACCTTCTATCGTTAGAGCTTTGAGAGCTGTTTCGATAGGAAATTGGCTGGCATCTCCACTCTTCATTTTCTGAAGGAGGGCTGCTGTCCGTCCTTCCTCAAACATATCTAGATTGTTATTGGAAGCAACCGAGTCAGTCGCAATCCCCACTGCTACTCCTGCTTTTTGGAGTTGGATGATTGGAGCGATTCCTGAGGCCAGTTTTAGATTACTGATAGGATTGTGGGCGATAGCCACTTGAGAGGTTGCCAAACGTTCAATTTCTTGTTCGTTTAGTTCGACCCCATGAGCAAAAACAGACGGATGATCTAAGTAACCCAGTTCTTCTAGAAAGGCGAGGGGGCGTTTGCCGTAGCGTTTCAGGATAATTCCTGATTCCTCCTTGGTCTCCGCCACATGGATATGGATGGGAATGTCCAGCTCTTTTGCCATATCTAAGCTCGCTTCCAGCAAGTCTCTACTACAACTGTAGGGAGAATGTGGAGCTACCATAACCTTGAAATTTGGATTTTCATATCCTAAGATTTCCTCGATGATGGCACGTATTCTGCTTATGGTCTCAGCAGTTGTTTCTGCCTCTGAAGAAAAGAGGGTCGGTGAGAAATAACAACGCATCTTAGATGCCTTGACTGCCTGATAAATTTGCTGGATATACACACCATTGGGATTATACATATCGTTGAAGGTTGTTGTTCCTGACTGGAGCATTTCTGTCAGAGCTTCTTTGACTGCCTTGGTAGTCATATCTGGTGTAAACCCAGCTTCTGCTGGCCAAATATAGTCATTGAGCCATTCATGGAGGTTGCTGTCATCTCGAATCCCTCGCAAACCTGTCATAGCAGAATGGGTGTGGCAATTAACCAAACCAGGCATGATCCAGGCTCCCTGATAGTCTATAATCCGCTCAGCTTGCTCTAAAATCTCTGGCTCCTCTTGGCCGACATAGACGATTTGAGAGTCCTTAACGGCTAAGATACCATCCAAATAAACATGGAAATCTTGGTCACAAGTCACGGTATTTACATGCTGATAGACTTTCATTGTTTTCTCCTTCTAAGACCCTGATTTTTTCTAGCTATTGTAACAAAAAAGTCACCCGAAGGCAACTTTTTTTGTCCATAAGATTTTAAAATAGAAAGGATCATTCAGAGCTAAAAGCTGCAGCTTTCTGCATTTGGTAATACTTGCCCTTTCTAGCCATGAGGTCATGATGGTTACCATGCTCAACAATATCACCATCCACCAAGACTAGAATCAGATCCGCATCCTGAATGGTTGACAAGCGGTGGGCGATGATAAAGCTGGTGCGCCCCTTCATCAGTTTGGCAAAGGCATCCTGAACTAGCACTTCTGTCCGTGTATCGATGGAGGAAGTCGCCTCGTCTAAGATAAGAATCTTAGGGATAGCTAGAAAGACTCGGGCAATGGTCAAGAGCTGGGCTTGGCCGACAGAGAGAGATTCTCCTGCATTTTCCAACTTAGTATCGTATCCCTGTGGCAACTGTTGGATGAAAAAGTCTGCATTGGCTGCATTGGCTGCTTTGGCAGCAGCAATCACCTGCTCCCGACTGGCTTCAGGATTTCCAAAGGCAATATTGTCATGAATGGTCACTTGCTTGAGCCAAGTTTCTTGGAGCACCATGCCAAACTGCTGTCTCAATGATGCTCGGGTATAATCGTAAATAGAACGACCGTCTAACAAGATATCTCCCGAGTTAATAGGATAAAAACGCATGAGGAGATTGATGAGAGTTGACTTACCAGCACCTGTTGGACCAACGATGGCTACCTTGCTACCAGCTGGGATATCGATAGACAAATCCTTAATCAAGATCCTTTCAGGATTGTATCCAAAAGAAACATGCTTAAAGGAAATGGCGCCCTTGACTTGGTCACTGGTCAAGACTTCTTTACCTGTTTCAGCAACCTCAGGACTTTCTAATACAGCATAGACGCGCTCTGCACAAGCGAGAGCACTTTGCAACTCGGCTAAAACAGAAGAAATATCATTAAAGGGCTTGGTGTACTGTTGGACGTAATTCAAAAAAGTCACTAAACGTCCGATGGTCAAGGTGGACCCCATCATGATACGATAGGCTCCCACTCCAGCAAGAAGAGCATAGATGAGTGCATTAACAAAGCGAGTCGAAGGATTAACCGTTGATGAATAAAAGATAGCTGACTGAGAATAACCTGCGTAGTTGGCATTCGCCTCATGCAGTTTTTTGATAAACTCTGTTTGAGCATTGAAGGACTGGATAATAGTCTGCTGGCTAAGTGATTCTTCAATCAACTGAGTCTGAATCCCCCTGGTCTCTGTTTGCTTCTGGAAGAGATGATAGGACCGTTTGGCAATAAAGCGTGAAATCACCATAGATAATGGCGTCAACAGCAAGACCAAGAGGGTCATGAGAAGGTGAATTTGGAGCATGGCTAGAATACTAACCAAAATCATCAAAACACCAATGAAAAATTGATTGAAAATCATGGTCAAGCCGGCTGCCAGCTGTTCTATGTCTGTGGTCACACGACTGACCATCTCTCCACTGCCCTGCCGGTCCACAAAAGCAATCGGTAAACGATGGAGCTTATGGATAATTCGCTCTCGCAAGTCTTTGGTATAAGAGAAGATTAGACGATTATAAAGAAGAGGATTGGCCCATTGTACCAGTGTATTTCCTATGACCACCAAGATCATCTGGATGAAAATCTGCCAAAAAATTACTGAAGAACCAGCCACTAGGACTTGGTCGATGACCTGCCCAATCAAAATAGGTAGGTAAATCGATAAACCAACTTGGGCAATAGTTCCTAGAAAGGCTAGGAAAAGGAGGAAGGGATGGCTTGCTAAATCTACGGCCAAACGTTTGAGCGTCTGGTTTGCAGTTTGTCGTTTCATGCTAGTCCTCCTTTCCATGTTGGGATGCATTGATTTCACGATAGACTTGACTAATTTTCATCAAGTCATCGTGCTTGCCAACAGCTAATAACTCACCTTTTTCCAAGAGGAGAATCTGGTCAGTCATCTGAAGTGTCGAAGTCCGTTGAGAAATCAAAATTAAGCTCGTGTTAGGTAAATTCTCTCGGATAGCTTTCAAGAGCTTAGACTCGGTGATGGTGTCGAGGGCCGAGGTCGCATCATCCAGGATGAGAAATGGAGCTTGGCGCAAGACTGCACGGGCGATAGACAGCCTTTGTTTTTGTCCGCCTGAGAAATTTCGACCTCCTGCCTCAACAGTAGCATCCAAAAGTCCTTCCTTTTCACTGACAAAATCCTTAGCTTGCGCGATTTCCAAGGCCTGCCAGAGTTCCTGGTCAGATACTTCTTGATTCAAACCCAAAGTCAAGTTGGAACGAATAGTTCCCTTAAAGAGTTCGATCTTTTGGGGAACATAGGCAATCCAAGACCGCCACTGCTCAAGATTAAGAGGACTACGTCCATCTCGATAAAGGTCAATGATCCCCTTGTCTACTGGATAAAGTCCAAGTAAGACTTGCACCAAGCTTGACTTACCAGAACCAGTTCCCCCGATGATACCAAGGATTTGCCCTTGTTTCATATCAAATGAAATGTCTCTCAGAGAAGGCTGGGCCGCATCAGGATAGGTAAATGTCAATTCTTGGACTTGTAAAACCTTATCACTGGTAGTTTTCTTTTGTTCTAATTCTGAATGAATATCCTCTGGAGCTTCGGCAAAGACTTCCTCGATTCGCTTAGCTGAGATGTAGGACTGGTTGAGAGAATTGATCAGCATGGCGAGCTTGACCAATTCCACCAAGATTTGCAAGAGGTAGTTGATAAGGGCAATCAGGGCACCTTGACTAAGTAAGCCTCCTTGAATTGAAATATAGCCCTGCCAGATGATGACGAGAAGGGTTCCATTAACAATCAGATAGGTCAGAGGTGTTAACAAACTAGACCAGAAGCCTGTTTTTTCTTGCAATCTGGCATAAACTTGGTTAAGAGTTTGAAAAATCTTTAACTCTCGTTTTTCCTGACCAAAAGCACGAATAACTCGCATCCCTTGCAATTGCTGGCGCGTTTCCTGAACCAGCTGGTCCGTTTTCTTTCTAAGACTACTGTAGAGAGGATTGACCAATCGAGAGAGCCCGACAATGACAATCGTCAAAATGACAACCATGACTAAGAACCAGAAAGTCAGCTCAGCAGAAATGCGATAGGCCATAAAGATAGCCCCAAAAACAATAATGGGCGCTCGCAAAAAGAGGCGCAGAAATTGATTGATCCCAGTCTGAATCTGGTAGGTATCCGAAGTCAAGCGAGTCACCAAGCTCGAAGTTGTCAAACGATCTCTGCTATCCTTGGGTAAGGAAAGAATATGACGATAAAGGTCGTCTGTCAGTTCTTTGGCAAATCCAACCGCAGCCTTGGCTGAGTAAAACTGGGCTACCAAGGCCACTAAAACGCCAATTACTGCAAAGACGAGGAGCAGGCCAATCTGCATCCAGAGGTGTCCTTGATCTCTCTGGGGCAAGGATTGGTCAACAATCCCAGCAATCACCATGGGAACCAAAAGTTCAAAAACAGCTTCTAGCAGCTTGAACAAGGGTGCCAAAATGGATTCTTTGATGTAGGGTTTGAAGTAAGATAGTAAGTGTTTCATAAGTCCCTTCTATTCTTATTCTGGAAATGAAGAAAGTGGGAAGCCCCACCCTCTCAGTTTTATTTGTTTAAGTAAGGTAATAGATAGCCATATCCTGCCTTTTCCATCTCGTCCTTGGCTACAAAGCGCAAGGATGCAGAATTGATACAGTAACGCAGGCCACCTAACTCCTGGGGTCCATCTGTGAAAACATGACCCAAGTGAGCATTTCCTGATCGAGAACGAACCTCGATTCGCTCCATTCCATGGCTCAGGTCTTCGTAATAATGAATCAATTCCTTAGAAATTGGACGGCTAAAACTTGGCCACCCACAACCTGAGGCAAACTTATCCTTAGCGAAAAAGAGTGGCTCACCTGTCGTAATGTCTACATAAATGCCCTCTTCAAAAGTTTGGTCATAAGCATTGGTAAACGGTGCCTCTGTAGCAGATTCTTGGGTAATACGATAGGACTCTTCGGATAAACTGTCCTTTAGCACTTCTTGACTAGGCTTTTCATAATTTGAGGCGTCAATCAATGGTTTCTCAGCATCGGTCACATCGATATGACAATAACCGGAAGGATTTTTCTTGAGATAGTCTTGATGGTAGTCTTCTGCTAAAATGTAGTGGCGAAGTTTCTCCACCTCTACTGCAATCTTTCGCCCCAGCATACGCTCCTGCTCCTGCACCACTGTGTAGATAGCTGGCAAGTCTGCTTCATCTTGGTAATAGATCCCCGTTCGATATTGGCGACCACGGTCATTCCCCTGCTGGTTAATAGACAAGGGATCAATAACACGGAAATAATAAAGCAAAATCTCTCTGAGTGACACTGCTTTCTCATCATAAATCACTTGAACCGTTTCTGCATGGTCTGTTTCCTTGAGTAGTTGGTAATTGGTCGTTTCGATTTGACCATTAGCGTAGCCAACACTGGTTGCTAGCACTCCAGAAATTCGTGAAAAATATTCCTCTAAACCCCAAAAACAACCACCTGCTAGATAAATTTCTGCCATCTTTATTTCTCCTTTATCAATTTTTTAACTAATACTCTTCGAAAATCTCTTCAAACCACGTCATCTCTATCTGCAACCTCAAAACAGTGTTTTGAGCAACCGGCGGCTAGCTTCCTAGTTTGCTCTTTGATTTTCATTGTGTATAAACTTCTTTTCAAAAAAAGGATAGGAAGCCCTTTAATCAAGACTTTCCCCATCCTATCTTCTATTTCTTTACTTTGTTTCGACACGGACACCTTGGGTATCAACCTTCAAATCATGAAGTTTGCCTTTGAAAGACTGCTTTTGCAATTCTGCCTTAATCGCTGGCATCTTGTCATGAGAAGCCAAGGCCATAACTGTCGGTCCAGCACCAGAAAGATAGGTTGCATAGGCACCATTCTCTTTGGCTACTTGCTTAATCGTCGCAAATTCACGGACCAGACTTTGACGATAACGCTCGTGGAAGAGGTCCCCCTCGATTGCTTGGCCAGCTGTCACCATATCTCCTGCTAATAAGGCTGCAACGGCCACATTGGCGATAGAACTAGCTGCAACAGCTTCCTTGTAGGACAATTTCTTAGGAAGGACACCTCGGCTATCGCGAGTGCGTAATTCATAGTTGGGAATATAAGCTAGAAAATCACACTCCGGGAAGTCTGCCACAATCGCAGAAACGTGCCCTTCAACGGAACTCGCAACAACAAGATTTCCATAAATGGCTGGAGCTACATTGTCAGGATGTCCTTCAATCTTGGTAGCCAACTGCAATTTGTCGTGGTTAGATAAGTTGAGATTGCCCAGTTGGTTAGCCAGTTCAATTCCAGCAACGATAACCGAGCTAGAAGAACCCAAACCACGCGCCAAGGGAACATCACTGGTCATTTTCAAGCGTCTCGGTTGCAAGTCAGGCGCAATTTGCAAGGCAATCTTGAGCAAGAGATTACGCTCGTCATGTGGAATCCATTTGCCAATCTGGTGTTCAATCAACCACTCATCTCGTTCTTCACAGACCTCAATTTGAAGATACTTGGTTACAGCTACACCAACCGAATCAAAACCTGGCCCGATATTGGCACTGGTTGCAGGTACAATAATCTTCATCCTATTCTCCTAACACCTTGAAGGTATTCAAGAGGTCAAATTCTGAAGCTTTGGCCAACTCAGCTGAAACATTCTCAAGTTGTGCTTTATTAATCTTATGAGTGATAATCACTACACGCGCCTTGTCACCCTCTTTGCCATCTTGGAGGATTTGCTTGAAGGAAATATCTTGAGCATTAAAAATTTCAGCCAATTTCAAAACCTGACCTTTTGAGTCTGGTGCCAAGATTGAGAAATAGTAGTTTGCTTTAACATCTTCAGGATTTGCCAAAACCAATTCACGGCTATATTCGTTGAAGTCTTTACCAATAGTGCCATCATTCAAGCGACGAACGATACGGACAATATCTGCTACAACACTTGTTGCAGTTGGTTTTTGACCCGCACCTGGTCCGTAGTACATCGATTCACCGATGCCGATAGATTCTACAAAAACAGCGTTCATTACCCCATTCACACTGGCAAGTGGATGTGCTTTAGGAAGGAAGGTTGGAGTCACTTCTGCAGCAATACCTGAAGGAGTTTCCTCGATAGAACCTACCAATTTCACTACATAGCCCAGGTCTTGGGCTACAGCTACGTCTTCTGGCGTAATATTGCGGATTCCCTTGTGGGCTACATCGTCAAAGGCAACCTTCATCCCAAAAGCAAATTGGCTCAAAATCACCATCTTGTAGGCTGCGTCAATCCCATCCACGTCATTTGTAGGGTCGCTTTCTGCAAAACCAAGTCTTTGCGCTTCAGCCAGAGCATCATCGTAAGACCAGCCTTCTTCCACCATCTTGGTCATCATGAAGTTGGAAGTTCCATTAACAACGCCAAGAACGCGCGTAATTTTGTCAGAAGCCAACGAATTTGCCAAAGTACGAAGAATTGGAATCCCACCAGCTACTGCTGCTTCATAGTAAAGTGCTACATTATGCTCTTTAGCGATTTCTAACAATTCTGCACCATGAACAGCCAAAAGGTCCTTGTTAGCAGTAACAACGTGTTTCCCAGCTTCTAAGGCACGAGTGATAAAGGTCTTAGCTGGTTCGATACGCCCCATCAATTCCACTACGATAGTAATGTCCTTGTCTGATAAAATATCGTCTACATTGGTTACAAAGTTAAAGTCATTTCCTGCTGCAAGCAAGCGGTTCTTTTCATCTTCATCCTTGACCAATACCTTGGCTACTTCAATCTCTGAATGAGCTGACTGAACGATTTTTTCTCCATTTTCCTTTAGGAGGAAAGGCACGCCACTTGCAACGGTACCAAATCCAAGTAAAGCAATTTTAACTGTCATGTTTGTCTCCTAGAAATTTTCTGATATAGCCATTATAACAGAATTTTATGAAAATTCCTATTCTGGTAAATCACTATTTCGGTCTAGAAAAGAAAAAACGAATCCCAAGATTCGTCTTTCCTGATAAATGAAAATTGATTTTAAAAATTATGAACGAATCTTTTGCAGATTAAGAACTGCATCGTGATTGATCAAGATTTGCCCATACTCTTGCAAGACTGAACGACTGATATCACTGTCGTCTGCAAACTCACGCATACGAGCCAAGAGCCAGGCTGGATATGGACTTGGATGATTTTCCACATCGACTAAGATTGTCAAATAATAGTGTCCATTCATCTTATAAAGTTCAGATGTTTCCATCCGGTAGTTAACCGTCTTTGCAAAAGCAACCAAGTCAGCAAGGCTTGCAAAACGCAGGATATAGTAGATATAAGGTTCTTTCTTATTCTCCGTTTCCTTGTCTGCCTGCTCTTGCTCTTCTTCCTTTGCTTCGACCTGCTCTAGAGATTGGATGGCCTCAATATCATCCTTGGTCTTATCTGCAATGCTTTTTTCCAAGGTTTTGAGAAATTCATCCGGCGACATTTGGGCTAATTCTTCCATGTCGGGTAGATCCGCTAAATCTTCAAAATCCAGATTCTGGTCAATCTTGGACTTGGTCACAAAGACGTCGACCTTATCAGGTTTTGGCGTCACACGGAAACTTAGCATGCCACTGTCCAAGAAATTGTCTGGCATTTCCAGTTCATCTAAAATAGTATAGAAAAACTCTTCAGTTTTTTCCTGCGGAACGAGAAAGTCTGCAATCTCCATTCCCCGATCCATCAAATCATCTAAAGTCATCGTGATTTTCAGTGTTGTATCACTAATTTGTTTCATCTTCATATCTAGTAACCTCATACTTTCAGTCTATCTATTATACTAGATTTTTACGATTTTATCAAAAGAATGAAGCGAGAATATTGTATATTTAGAGTTAATTTTATAATAGGGAACTATATATCAGTTTACACCAA